>JAUVLN010000182.1 GCA_030600725.1 Thermoplasmatota archaeon
AGGAGGAATATATTGGAATGTGGATTATAAGGGTAACAGGAGGGGGGTGGTGTGAAACTGATGATCTCCTACTTTCCAAGCCTGTAGCTCAATGCGCTCTCCTTGGAAGCATCCACAGCCGGCTGCCCGAAGGGATCTACCCTGCGGAGGAGGGCAGAGTAATAGGCGATATACTGCCACAGGCCGACGTAGAAGCCCACGTCCTCCTCGTTCTCCCCCCGCAGCACCATCCCCCCGAATGGAAGTTCCAGGTCCTCCATGCTTCTCATTACGCCCCACTGTTCCGCCTCCATGGCCCTGGACAGCGGGTATCCTCCTGTATCCGAAAGCGACATCCCCTTGTACTGCTCATCCGCCTTGCCACCCGCCCATAGCACGGGGTCGCCAGGAGGTCGGTTGACGGATATGAACAAAGCCTGGACATCCTCGGGTCCGTCGAGGATCCTCTGGTTCGTGTGGTGCTGGCTCTCGGGTCCCTCGAAGCACAGCATCGTCATCCCCTTGCGGTCCTTGCCCACGGTCTCGTGCATCAGCTGGGTTATCAGGTCGTTGAAGGCGGAGAGCCCTTTGGAGTATACCGGCAGATACAGGATCCGCTTGCCCATCCGCTCCCAGAGGTACTGGGACCCGCACAGGTCCAGAACGTCCCGTTCCTTTACATTGTATTCATATGCGTCCCCGATGCCCCTGGATATCCTCTCGATATCGAGCCCGATGGCCGCCGCCGGCAGCAGTGCGGAGGCGGTTCTTCCGGAGAACCGCCCGCCGATCTCCACCGGAACGTCCACGATGTTCCATCCCGCCCTCACTGCCAGCGATCTCAGCGTGCTCTCCCCGGGGATCGTAACCACCGTGGTAGGAAACCCCCTGAAGAACGTCAGGGCTTCGAGAACGGTGAGCGTGTTCCCGGACCTGCTGATCGCGATTATATGTGTTGATGCGGGATCGATGATACCTATGATCGTTTTGATATAAAGAGGGTCTACGGTATCGATGATATGTATCCTTCGTTTGAAAGCCCGCTCCCTGCCGACCGATCCGAGGAGCCCCCTGAAGGTTGTGATGGAGCCTCCGTGCCCGATGATCACGATGTCCTTACAGTGCAGGATGGGTTCTGCAGCCTCGGCGATGGCACCGAGGTCCGGCTCGTATATGGTAAAGGGTGGCGGGTCCAGGGTGTGGACCTCTTCAAGCAGATCCTCTATCAGCTCCAGTGGATGCTCGCTCAGATGGCTTCTGTCGATCTCGATAGGTGATCTCACCCCATCACGCCCCCGATGTCGCCGGGGCCGGATGATGCCCTGTCGGGCCCCATCCTGGAGATGCACTTCATACAGACCAATCCCTTGGAATCCACATGGTCCCCGCATACGCTGTTTCCGCACAGGATGCACTTGTTGAAGGCGGGTTTACCGCAGATGCTACACGTGTCAGCTACCTTCATTCTCGCTCCCCCGGGTTGTTATGCCTCTCGGTTTATTTGATGGTGTTGGTGGAACGCGGCCTCTCCTCCAGCTCCTCCTTCGCCTCGAAGTAACGGTCCTTCCCGCAGAGCATCCTGCAGACGATGGGATAGTGCCTGCTCGCCATCTCCACTATCCGTTCCGAGATATCCCTTATCTCCTTTTGCGCGTGGATGTCGGACCTCATCCTTGCGAAGTGGTACAGCTCCCTCATGTTCAGCTTGATCATGACCCTGCGGATGTTTGCGTTGGACAGGACGTATTGTGCCACGTGTTCTCCCATTGTCTCCGCTATCCTCCCGTGGAGGTTCTTCCCCCTCTCCTGAAGGTCCCAGTACCGGGCTGCATATCCCGCCTTTTCGAGAATGGCCTCCGGCGTCTCCCATTTGTCGGGGCTGTATGCCTGGACGAGGAGGGTGACCATCCGATGCCTCTTGAGCTGGGCATATCCGGAGGCGGAGATCTCGAAATCGAAGGTCAGGTCCATCATCTCGAAAGGCCTTGGCATTGATGCGTGCCGGGGATACCCCTCGAAGATCGGCATCAGGAATTTCAGCATCCGGTCGTCATCCATCTCCATGGCCAGCTCCCTGCATCGATGCATGGGAAGGTCCGAAAGCTCGAAGATGATCGAGGCCACCACCTCCGCTTCGGGATCGTCGGAACAGCACGGGTTGCCCTGGCACACCATGTCGGTGGACCTGATGCCTTTTGGCACGGTCAGTTCATCTCCCCCCTTCTCCCTTTCAACATCGACATCCGGATGGGTCCGAATGTGATCAAGGATCTCCTTTCTGGCCTTGTAGACGTGATCGGACCCCTTGGTGTATTTGATCAGGGACGGTGCGAGGCGTGAGGATGTTTCCAGCAGCTTGTCCGATAGGGACCTCACCTCCTCAAGCGGATGCGCCGCGCCTGCCGAGATGATGTGCTCCAGCTCCCTTGCGTTCACGGTCATCCCCAGGTCCGTTGGACATGTGAGCCCCAGGACGTATCTGGTCTGTTCGAGGAGCAGGTCCCCGAACCTCTCCATCATCTCCTCGTCAGCGGACATCTCCCTGTACAAGTCCAACCTCTCGCCGTCAAGCGTTCCGAGCTCCTCCTCGAACCCGGTTCCGAGGAGCTCCTTTGGTATCTGGAACGTCTTGTCCCCGAAGAAAACGTACCTCTGTGACCTCTCCGTATAGGACGCAAGCCTGTGCGACTCTATGAACTCAACGAGAAGCCTTGAACAGTCCTCTATATCCAGGTTGAAGACCGCATGCTCCGCTATGGACGAGTGCCCCATCCTGTACACGATGCTCTCGTTGGACCTTCTGGCACTGTCCAGCTGTTCCACCGCCTCGTCCCTGAGCTCCTGGAGCCCCTTCGGGCTGTGCGATATCCGGGCGTATGCGGCCGAGATCGTCTCGGGGGTTGCGGCCCGGTCGTCCTTCCAGAACCTCCTATCAAGTGTGGCTCCTGCCAGGGTTACTCTCATCTTTGCTGTCTCCCTTGGTCGTTCATATGGTTCACCCTATCGTTTCCTCTCCTGTAATCTTTTATGCAGGCGGTAGAGGGCTTCAAGGGCCTGAAGGGGCGTCAGGTTGTTGGGATCGATGCCCCTCAGCTCCTCCAGTACCGGGTCGTCACCCTGAGCCTCGATCATCTCCCTTGTGGGGAAGAGGACCATCTGAGCCGCCCTCTTCCTGGGCGGTTCCTTGACGCCGTCGATCCCGGGTTCCACACCCGAAATGATGCTCTCCGTCCTCCCCTCCAGCACGTCGCTCTTCTCTATCCTCTCCAGTACCTCCCGCGCCCTCTGGACCACATCATCCGGAATGCCCGCCAGCCTGGCGACCTCCACCCCGTACGATCCGGAGGCCGGGCCTCCCCGTACCTTTCTCAGGAATGTGATCCCGTCATCGTTCTCCCCCACGGACATGTGCATGTTGAAAACCCCATCGAGGGCCCCCTCCAGTTCCGTTAGGTGGTGGTAGTGCGTGGCGAAGATGGCGTTCGAACCTATCCTCTCCCGGTCCGAGATATACTCCGTCACGGCCCATGCGATCGAGAGCCCGTCGAAGGTGGAGGTCCCTCTCCCTATCTCATCCAGCAGTACCAGTGAGGAACTGGTGGCGCTGTTGAGGATGTTTGCCAGCTCGAGCATCTCGACCATGAACGTCGACTGTCCCCGGACCAGATCGTCCGACGCACCGACCCTCGTGAAGATCCGGTCCACCGTCATGAGCTCCGCTCTCGATGCCGGGACGAACGACCCCATCTGGGCCATTATGGAGATCAGGGCAACCTGCCTCATATATGTGGATTTTCCGGCCATGTTGGGCCCCGTGAGGATCATGAACCTCCTCTCCTCACCGTTGAGGTGAGTGTCGTTCGGTACGAAGCCCCACTCCACCCTGTCCTCTATGACGGGATGCCTCCCGTCAACGATCGTTATCGACCCCCCGTCCGTGATGGTCGGCCGTACATAGTTTCTCCTTGCGGCCACCTCGGCCAGGTCGATCAGGACGTCGATAACCGCAACCGAGTGGGCCGTTGTCTGGATCGTCTCCATGTGGGAGAGGACCTGCTGCTTCAGGTCGTTGAAGATCTCGGCCTCCATCTCCGACATCCTCTCCTTTGCGTTCAGGATGATGGTCTCCTTCTCCTTCAGCTCCTGGGTGATGAACCTCTCCCCGTTTGCAAGGGTCTGTTTTCTGATATATTCGGATGGGACGTTCGGGAGGTTCGATCTGGTCACCTGGATGTAGTATCCGAATACGTTGTTGAAACGCACCTTGAGGGAGCGGATGCCCGTTCGGGCCTTTTCGGACTCCTCGAACCTCTTCAACCACTCCTTGGACTCCCTGGAGGCTGAACGGATCTCATCCAGGTCAGGGGAGTAACCCTCCCTGATCATTCCTCCCTCCCCCGTCGAGAGCGGGGGTTCGTCAACCACGGACCCCTCTATCAGATCCATGAGCGGTGGGACCGGATCCAGCCGCTTCTGGCACCTCGACAGGAGGCTCGAGTTGCTCAGACCGTCCGCGGACCCAAGCTTCTCCTTCAGCCTCCCCACCCCTTCGAGTGAACACTTCAGCCCTATCAGGTCCCTTGCGCTCCCCCTGTTCATCGAAAGCCTCATAAGGAGCCGCTCCAGGTCCTGAACACCCTTTAGCTCCTCCTTCAGGTCGGACCGGAGGAATAGATCATCGAAGAGCAGCTGTATCCCGCCCTGACGCTCCCTGATGGGGTCCGGGTCCATAAGTGGATGCTGGATCCAGTTCCTCAGAAGCCGACCCCCCATCGCCGTCTTCGTGTGGTCGAGAACGTCAAGCAGTGTGCCCTTTGTCGATCCGTCCCTCCACGAGCGGATGACCTCCAGGTTGCGAAGCGTTGTGGAGTCCAGGATCATGTACTGGGAATCCCGATATGTCGATATGCTCCTGATGTGGGACAGGTCGCACATCTGGTGCTCCCTGGCGTAAGCGAGCGCGCCCCCGGCCGCCGAGCTTGCCAGGGGGGAATCCGCAAGTCCAAGTCCCTCGAGGGACATGACCCCGAACTGCTCCTTGAGGAGGGTATCGGAGTAGGTGTCAAGGAAGTGATGATCGGGAAACGGCGTCA
>JAUVLN010000244.1 GCA_030600725.1 Thermoplasmatota archaeon
CTCTATCACGGCCCTCTTTATCTCCTCATCAACGAACATACGGTTCAACGCAACGTTCACTTGAACCACTCCTGATCTATCACTGAAACATCGATATAATCTATCCCCGCTCCGGCCGCCGATCCGGCATCTCTATCACTATTTCCCACGAAGAGGACATCATCGGCCGTCATCCCTATCATATCGATCAGCCTAATAAGACCTTCCGGGGAGGGCTTGGGCATTTTTACCTTATCTATGGTGACAACCGGATGGAATCCGCAACCGCCAACCAGGCGGTCCACCGCCCTCTCCGTGTTCATGGAGAAAATGGAACATCTCGATCCCCTTTTCAGCCTCCACTCCGCACAGGCGATCCCTGGCTCCACCCTTCGGCTCTCATCGATACGCGCAAGTTCATATCCGGCCTGCAGGTCAAGCATTCTTCCTTTCAGGTCTCCCCTGCCGTCTGCATATCGATATGCGGACATTATGTAGCCTCCCTCCACATAGAGTTCATCGTCGATCATCACGTTGAACTCCCCCTTCAATCCGGCCCAGTCCACCGGGAGATCATATAGTGTCCCGTCCAGGTCGAAGATGACCATCTCCCTTTCCATGAGCATAGCTCTCGTATCCTTTCCTTCCATCGGATCCACACCGTGTGACGCAGGGACAGGGGAGTATTGGAGAAACTATAAACTGCCGATATCACCTGCATGGGGTGTATCCATATCTTCACATTTTAATCTATTATATGGTTGGGAGGTCACCGCTTGGGAAAACCATTTATTCTTATTGCGTTCTGGCCCTTTCATGGACGATCTGCTTCTGAGCGGTGACATCCTCTATCCCGAGGGGCTGAGGGAGGGTTGGATATACATAAAGGAAGGGGCGATCCACACGGTCTCGGAAGGTGAAAAACCGGAACTGGATGGGGATTGCCGTCACGTCGAGGGAATCATAATCCCCGGCTTCATCGACCTTCACACACATATGGGGGATCATCTTGCCCGGGGAGCGGTTCCGCCGACCCTTGAAGAGGCCGTATTCCCGGGAGGCTACAAGGATAGAAAGCTGGAACAGGCTACCTACGAGGAGATCGTAGGTTCCATATCCAACTCGATAATGGAGCTTCGACCGGGCGTGACAGAGGCATTGGATTTCCGGGAGGGAGGAAAGGAGGGGATGAATGCCCTGCGTGAAGCATCGATGAAATACGATATGCACGTTATCGGGCTTGGGAGGGCCGCCCGGGGAGAGGATGTTTCGGAGATCCTCGAGCTCTCCGACGGCCTTGGAATACCATCTGTAACCGATGATCTGGATGATATCAGGGATCTTGCCCGTAAAGATGGAAAGATCTTCGCTGTCCACGCATCGGAGGCCTTCAGGGATGATATCGACTTGATCACCGATCTCGAACCCGACCTCGTCATACATATGATAAAAGGCACAAGAGATGATTGGAGATCGCTTTCCGACGAGTCCATTCCCGTGGCGGTGTGCCCGAGGTCAAACCTATCATTCGGCCTGGACGTACCCCTTGCTGAGATGCTTGAGGAGGGTTTGAGGATAGGCCTTGGAACGGATAACTCGATGACATGTGTTCAGGATATCTTCTCCGAGATGGAGTGTGCCTGGAACCTGCTGCACAGAGGAAACGACCGTGGATCCAACCCTGCAAGAGAGGTATTCGAGATGGCAGTAGGATCATATATCGGTGGCTCCCACCTCAAGGATCTGATCTCACCGGCCACCAGATGGTGGGAGAGAGGTTGGCCCGATCCGGGGAATGCTCCATTGCTATCCGTGGTGAGAAGACCGGAAGATGATAGATGGAGGAAGGACCCCTTTTCTCATATAGTGAGGTGCACCGGTCAAGAAGATCTCCTTTTCACCGGTCCGGGTTGGATCGTCGGGGTTTAGATCATCGGATGACCGGATCCTCCTTCACCATCGATCTCAAAACCATTTAATACCAATTCTAGTATTGGTCACTTATCCACCAAGGATGTGTAGCCATGAACGTTTCCGAGGTAATGATCAAGGACCCTATAACAGCTGAGCTGCCCACGACGAGGCAGGATGTGCTCTCCACGCTTGTGAAAGCCAAAAGGACCGGGATGCCCGTTGTGGATGCTGAAGGACAGGTGCAGGGGATCATTACCAGAAAGGACATCTTCCAGAACCCGGGCGAAGAGCAGATCGCCGTGATCATGGAGTGGAACGTGCCCACGATATCCCCAACGTCACCCGTGGAAAAGGCTGCCAACATCATGTGGAGCCAGAATGTGAGAAGGCTACCAGTGGTCAAGAAGGGTGAGTTGGTGGGCCTGATCACACCCTCGGACATGCTCCATGTTGTCGAGGCAAGCAAGATCAAGACACCGGTGGAGGAGTTCCTCTGGAACCAGCAGGTATGCATATACCACAACACCCCCACGTGGGTTGCAGCGACTATGATGAACCTCTCCAAGGTGTATGCGATGGCGGTACTGGATGAGGACGGCAAGCTCTGCGGCGTTATAACGGACAGGGACCTCTTCGAGGTGCAGAGGCTGGAGGAGAAGATCTCCCTGACCACGCTTGGGATCTCACATGATGAGGACGCATGGACATGGGAAGGTCTGCGAAACGTCATGAACCTCTATTATCAGGAGGCCAAGATCGAGCTCCCGACCGATCCGGTCAAGGACGTTATGTCCAGGAAACCGATCACCATCTACAAGCGGGCACCTGTCAGCGAGGCGGCAAAACTTATGAGGCTGAAGGATTTCGACCAGCTGCCCGTTATGGACACGGAGGATAACCTCTTCGGACTGATCAACGACATAGACCTGATGAAGGCGATAATGTGATCGCGATCACAATGGGGTGAATAGGGTGCATGAAGAGGGGCCGCGTCTCCCGCTTGATTCCGAAAGCATCAAGGGGCTCAGGACGAGGATAATTGGCAATATCGTCAACTTCCATTCCTTGGTTGGATCCACAGATGAGCTCGCAAAGGATATCGCGCTTTCCGGAGGAGAGGAAGGGACTGTCGTGGTATCAAATAAACAGACAGAAGGGATGGGAAGATCGGGACGAAGATGGGAATCCTCAGAGGGGGGCCTGTATCTCTCCGTGGTCCTCAGGCCAAATACGGGACGCGAGGAAGTCTCTATCCTGCCCCTGATATCGAGTTTGGCACTCTCCAAGGCGATATCCACAACCTACCTTATCGAGACATCTGTGAAATGGCCAAATGATGTACTTATTGGTGGTAAGAAAACCGCCGGCATCCTCACACAGACCAGTATGAAAGATGATGAGATGGAATACGTCATCATCGGCATGGGCATCAACGTCAACAACCCCATTAAAGAGCTGCCCCACGACATAAGGAGGAAGTCCACAAGCCTCTCGGAAGCTACCGGAAAGGATCAGGACCGGGGGGAGCTGTTAAGAAACCTTCTGACATTTCTGGACCTTCATTACCAGGGATTCCTCCAGGGCGGGGGCCCACAGCTGCTGGAGGAGTGGTCCGACCGATGCGAGACCATCGGGAGGGCTGTCAGGATACAGATGATCGATGATACCATCAGGGGATCCGCCCTTGGGATAGATGAGACAGGAGCACTCATGGTGAAACAGGGCCTTGATATCATCCGGATCACCTCGGATGATTGTATTCACCTTCGGTAATAAAACGGAACCGACTACCCGGCACCGATCAGATCTCCTGTTAGGACGACACGAGGATCA
>JAUVLN010000260.1 GCA_030600725.1 Thermoplasmatota archaeon
GGATATCGCGGAGATGTTTATTGGCGTTTTGCCGTAGCCGGGATCGATCTCGACCCACAGCTCGTTGGGCTCGTTGTTGTCCTCGTCCGTATATGTCACGATGATATCGAAGTCGTCGTCATAGTTGCCGCCCCTCTCGTGCTCTGGATTGGTGGATACTGCTGTGATGTTGGTGATCTGGGGTGGGTTATTGACTGGGACCTCAGCGATGGAGACATCGATCGAATACTCCTCTATGGCGCCGAATGCCGGGGCATAGAGGCCTAGGAAATTGCCGCTCCCATCTAAGGCGAGGACGGTCGCTTCCAGGATCACACCCATGTACATCCTCCTGCTTTCGGATGTGCCCCCGGTCATATTGTTGATCAACCAACCGGGATTCGCCGTTATCTGGTCCCCGTTCGAATCGATGGACACAAAGCCCCCTCCTCCGAGATAGAGAGAATAGGTCATCCTCGCCGCGTAGAAGCCATCGTCGGTGTTTCCCCATATCTTATCCTCTCCCCAGTGCGACCAGACGATATAGAAGCTCATCCATATGTCGATATACGACACATACATGGACTGTGACCATGAATTGAGCTCCAGGTTTATCGGAAGCGTCCTGTTCCACCAGAAATCAACCTTCCAGATCTTGTCGAAATCGTTGCCTTGGATCTCGAACCAATCCTCCTGGTCCTTCAAGGTGTTCAGCGTGCTGGTGACCGAGGAGCCCAGTGCGGTGCCGTTCTTCCAGTCGTTGGGATAGACATTGTCGCTCTGCATCTCGGGTGAGCTTATGGTGAACTCGTAATCGACCTCGAATAGCCCCCGTGTCGGTGCCCCTAAAACAGTCAGATAGCTCCAGCCTATGCCGATATAGTACCAGTTGAGCTCGGTCAATCCGCTGACCAACCCATCATTGTCCTGGGTGCCCTCCGACTTGAGGTCCGCCCTCCAGTTGAATGTCCAGTTGTCATCCGGGTACAGTTCGTTATCGCCGTCATGGACCCAGGAATCATCATCATCCTGATCGTCAAAGAAGAACTCGTAGCCGCCCTTGTAGGTGCTGCCGCCCCAGTAATCATGATGTATGACCGTCATCTCCAGGAAATCAAGGTAATCGTGTTCAAGCTCGGTGCCGCCCTGACCGTCGTCCTGGATTCTGAACTCATAGAGTGAATCCTGGGAGCTCGCCGAGGCCTCGTATTTGTTCAGGTCCATGGTGAAGTTCGCCACCGACCCGGGAACACGGGGGTCCACATTTGTTACCTCGATCTTGTACCAGTCGATGCCGTCGGAATTCGCGGCGGTAGCTTTCTTGTCAAGCGTTCCGCTTATGGTCTCTGGCGTACTGGTGATCAGCGATCCATTATACATATCCCAATGATCGGTGTTCTGCTCGTCATCCGATGCCCTCGTCTCCATGGCCATCGTGGAAGGCGTTACAAGAGAGAGGTCAAAGTCAGATAGCAGCCGCTCACTGTTGAATACATCGTTCGCGAGCTCCCGATTGACCAAACTTGCCTTGCTGAGATCACGCCCCCCCAGCTCTACCTGGGAAAGGGCGTTCCGGATCTCCATGGGGTCCGCCCTCTCAACCGTTATACCCTCAGTGCCGCTTACGATATTACCTGTGGTTTCCTCGGCCTCCTGGATGACCTCATCATCCCCGGAAGCGCCGATGATCCCCGCAGGGACCAACATAAAACCCATGATCATAAGCGCAAGAAGGATCTTGCTTATCTTGTTTTTCATGATATTTCCTCCATCTATTTCTTCATGTATCTCCAAAGGATCTATCTTCCATTTACCCTGATCCTTCAGACCGCAGGGTATACGCCCTGCAAAGGGGATGGATAGATGATATTTATAACCTTTACAAGAAAAAGGTCATTACTTGCGTCACTTGGAGGGCTGTCGGGTCAATGCTTAATAGGGGGAGAAAGGGATTTTAACCATGGAACGCCATCCGGAGCATGAGATACGAGAGATGTCCATGACAAGGCTGCTTTTTCTTGGAACGGGGGGTGGTAGGTTCGTGACGCTGACCCAGGAGAGGTCCACGGGAGGGATCCTCATAGACGATGGGCCGAGGCTCCATATAGACCCGGGCCCCGGGGCCCTTTCAGCCCTCCGGAGGAACAGGGTCAACCCCAAGGATCTCGATGCAATTCTCATCTCACACTGCCATCCGGACCACTACGCCAACGCGGAGGTCCTGATCGAGGGAATATCCTCGTTCAGGAGCGGGAGAAAAAGAGCCCTTCTGGCATCCCACTCGGTGATCAAGGGGAGGGGGGAGATTGGCCCCGCGATCTCGAAATACCACCTCAATAAGCTGGACCTTGTCAGGACGATGAAGGGTGGTGACATTCAGGAGATCAAGGGCGTAAAGATCACCGCAACCCCCTCCATACATTCCGACCCGGACACTATCGGATTCAAGATCTCAACAAGCAGTGGTGACATCTCCTATGTGGCGGACACGGAGCTCCGGGACGGCATCGTGGATCTCCACAAGGGGGCAAGGATACTGATACTTTCAACGACCAGGCCCTTGAGAGCACGGATACCGCACCACCTCTCCACCGAGGATGCCGCCTATTTCGCGGAGTGCATAAGGCCCGATCTGGTGATCCTTACGCACCTTGGAAAGAGGTTTCTGAAGGATGATCCCAATTACCAGGCCGGCTGGGTACACAACAAGACCGGCATCGAGACCATAGCTGCGATAGATAATATGCTGGTCACGATCGGCGAGGATATAGGGATCTCGAGCGGAACCGGCGACAACGGCCAATAAAATAGGATCAGCGGGAGGAAAGCCTCTCGTACTTCGGACCCAGCTCCGTTCTCACAAAATCGAACAGGGCCTTGTTGCCCTTTATGGCAGGTTTTCTCGAGAGCTTCTCCAGTTCACCCGGATCCAACCACACGGCCCCGCAGGATGGGCAGTAATCGATCTCGATCCCCAGTACGATCTTCTTGTTCATACTGTAGCCGCACTCCTCGCAGGAGAATATCGTTCCATCCTCCGGGTCCAATCCGAGGATCTCCTCGAACTCCCCTCCGTCCAACCAGACGGATCTGCACGAGGGGCACATATCGATCTCAACCCCATTGAAATCCTTTCTCTCCATCTCCTCCTGGCATGTCAGGCATTTGACCATTTATCTCACCCTGCTTTTCCTGCTGTTATATCCTCCTGGAGGTAGAAGTATTTTTTCCCGGCACATATCCTCCACAGGCGCATTTGCCGATTTCGAATGGCGAGATCAATACCGAAAAGCTTAATCACTATCAATTTATAACCCCAAAAGATGGATATGGGTAAAATTGTAGAATCAACCAAGGAGATGAGTAGGGCGCTGACGTTCCTTCTCAAACTGAAGGAGAGCATGAGGGACCTGGACGAGAGGATCAGACTGACATCCATC
>JAUVLN010000126.1 GCA_030600725.1 Thermoplasmatota archaeon
GATATCGGTGGAGAAACACGGGTCCGGCAACGTCGTACTGGTGTCCCATCATGATTGTGCAGGCAACCCCGTTTCAAAGGAGGAGCACATGGAACAGCTGTCGAGGTCTTTGGACCTCCTTCGATCATGGAAACTGAACGCCACGCTTTTTGGCGTATGGGTAGGGGATGATTGGAAGGTCGTCCGGATATCGTAGGTTCTGATCTCGGGAGAGATATTATTTAGAGATCAAGTGCTATCATGGGATGATCGGAGATCGATATCATGGACATTCAAAGCTTCTCTGTGCAGGAACTGCTGACGGCCGGATACAGGGCGGAGATAGAGAGCGAGAGGATCTACAACGACCTCGCCCAGATGGTCAAGAACAACTACATGAAGTACAGACTCGAGTTCCTGGCGAAGGAGGAGAGGATGCATCAGGCGTTCATCAAGGAGCTGTACGCAAGGGAGTTCCCCGAAAAGGAGATAGATATCAAGATGGATACGCCCGTGCCACTTCCGGAGATAGAGATCGGAAAGGGTGACATCCTCATCAGCGAGATATTCGGCCAGGTGATGGTTGTGGAGAAGGCGGCATCGGATTTCTACATGGCCCTGGCTGAGATGTTCGAGCACGACTCGGCTCTGAATACCAAGCTGAGGTACCTCTCCAACATGGAGATGGGACACTACAAATTGATCGAGGCGGAGAGGGATTACCTTCGAAATGACGAGGATTACGACGTCTCATGGTCGATGATGCACGCGGGCCCATGATGGCAAACCAGATATCGTCGGATGTTCATCGCCGTTTCAGGTGAACTGATGGACGATAAGGGACACATGCGGGTGATCGATACGGGAGATATTGAGAAGAACACGCCCGAGAAATGGATCAATTTCACACTTTCCGAGGTGAACGATTCACTTGTTAGGATGGGCATATTCGAGGGTCAGTTCCACTGGCATCACCATGATCTGGAGGATGAGTTCTTCTTCGTGCTGAGCGGAAAGCTCCTGCTGGACCTGGAGGGGGACACCATAGAGCTCCTACCCCATCAGGGTTTCACGGTGCCCAGGCGCGTGGAGCACAGGACCAGGGCGGAGGAGAGGACCGTCGTGCTGATGGTCGAGGGGAACACGGTCAAACCTCGAGGGGATCTATAAGTCAGGTCTATCTCCTTCTCTTCAATAATATCATGGAGATCACCGCGATCGAGATCAACACGAGGGCGATCCCCGGAAACGGGGTTTCCTCTATCTCGTTCATCTCACCGAAATAGATGGTCTCCCTGTTGCTCTCCTCGTCACCGGATATGGCCCTCACCTCAATGGAGTAGGTCAGATCGCCTGTCGAGGCCCCCTCGGGCAGGTTGACGGTCATATGGAAGGTCTCGGTGGCCCCCTTGGCGATGTCCTGGGCCTCGGGATCCACGGATATATTGAAAACAGAGGCGTCCAGGACCTTCAATGATACATCGTTGAAATAGCCGCCGTAAGCCGTTACTTCCAGGGGTATGGTCCTGGTCTCACCCTTGGCGATCAGTCCGATATTGGAAAGCCCCACGGTGATGACAAGCTCCCTGTCCTGTATGCCCGGGTTGCTGTTGCAGTCGTAAGGGTCGGTACCCGCTTCCAGTTCCTCCCCATCGATGTACCCGTCCCCGTCGGAGTCCATCATACCATTATGGGGGTCCAGAGGGTCCATGTTGTTCTGGACCTCGTTGCCATCGGACAGGCCGTCATCATCGGTATCCATATCACGGGGGTCGGTTCCCTCATCGTACTCCTGCTTATTGGTCAATCCGTCCCCGTCCGGGTCCTCATTGGCATCATTTTGATTGCCCGGGTCCAATCCATGTTCATACTCCCAGTTGTCGTCCATTCCGTCCGCATCAGCGTCATCAATGGCCGATGCAGATGGGATGGCCAGTATCATCACAACTGCCGTGATAAGCATAATGATCGTTGATCTCATGTACATCCTTCTCCTGCCATATGCAATAGCCTTATCCTATGATATAATGATTTTCAGTGAGGTGCCATGTTTGGACTGCTTTTCATTGGATTCTCACTTGAACATACTGAGATCACGATCTCCGAGGGAAAAGGGATGATTATTGACCTCTCGGTAAAGCAAACCAGAGGAGGTGGAAGAACAAACCACGTGCTCATAAAATTCGATGGTGATGCGGGGGACTCCAATGATATTGATAGCCTGTTGGTCCCATATAATACACATCAGACAGCAGGATCATTTCTTAATTCATACTGGGTGATATCTGTTTGTATCACACCCGCCTTTATCAGTGTGGTGATCCTGATCATCCTAATGATAAGGAGAACGAAGAAATCTAATAAGAAATAATATTGGACTATTGACGCTTTCCGTTTCTTAAGCTAATAGGCAAAGTTTGATATGCTCTCACGACAGTGAATGGATGGATTTGTGTTGACAACATGAACGGCCCTGCGAACATTTCCGGATCTGGTGGGGGTAGGAATGAAAAGATCGTCTTTTCAAAAACTGCATATGGATCGCCCCTAAACCAAGCTGTTCAACCAATGCACCATAACAATTATTAATCCAGACCCAGCTTGTTTGTGTTACTGGCCTGAATATTTCAATGCATTTCGGAGGTACCATCTTATGAGAAGGAGAGTGGTTCGTTCATGTTCTTTCGCATTCATGTTCGCCTCTATCCTCCTCCTGCCCCTACTGGGTGCGGTTTCAGGCTCCGATGCCGTCCATCAACCAACCTGGGATGATATCCCCGTCTCCTATGATCTGCGGGATGTAGATGGGAACAGCTACATGACCGCTATCCGCGCTCAGGAGGGAGGAACCTGCTGGGCCCACGCCGCCATGGCATCGATGGAGTCAAATCTGTTAATGACAGGGAACTGGTCATCCGGGGGAGACAACGGGGAGCCGAACCTGGCGGAATATCACCTGGACTGGTGGAACGGCTTCAACAATTTCTCCAACCTTGACAGGGACCCCCCGGAGGGTGGAGATCTCTGGGTCCATTACGGTGGGGATTTCCTGATGACTGCAGCATACCTATCGAGGGGAGATGGCGCGGTGAGGGATATTGACAGCCCCTCCAAGAAGGATCCCTCCAGTTTGAGATCCCCGACATATCACTATTACCGCCCCCGCCAGATCGAATGGTACACCATCGGAGAGAACCTTGAGAATATAGATACGATCAAGGGGGCCATAATGGACCATGGCGCTATCGGGACCTGCATGTATGCCTCGGGAGCGTTCATGGAACAGACCAATTTCACATTCTATCAGCCGCCAACCGATAACAACCTGCCCAATCACGCGATCGCCATAATCGGCTGGGATGATAACAAGATAACACAGGCTCCCATGGATGGCGCCTGGCTTTGCAAGAACAGCTGGGGTTCGGATACACTGCTTGATGGGTACTTCTGGATATCATATCATGATAAGTGGGCGTGCAGGGACCCCTACATGGGAACAGTTTCCTTCCAGGACGTGGAGTTCAGCGGTTTCGACAGGGCCTACTTTCACGATTACCATGGATGGAGGGAGACGTTTGAGGTGTCGGATGAGGGTTTCAACCGCTTCGTTGCCCGGAGGGATGAGCCACTGGAGTCCGTCAGCTTCTTCACGACAGAGGATGATGTCGATGTGACGATGAAGGTCTTCGACTCCTTTGAGGATGGGAGATTGACAGGTGAGCTGTCGGTCGTCTCCACGCATGAGGATCATATGGGCTTGCACACACTGGACCTCCCGGAGATCGTCGATCTTGAGGAGGGCGATGATTTCTACATATACCAGAGCGTATCCAATGGGGGTCTCGCAGTGGATAAGACCTCTCAGGTGCCGCTCCTCCTCGGTGGAACGAGATCGGACCCCTGGGTGGTATCGAGATCGGATGCCGACCAGAGCTTCTATCATGAGGATGGGATCTGGAAGGACCTGTACGAGTGGAACGAGACATCCAACCTCTGCATGAAAGGTCTAGTTAGTATCATGCATATCACTGATCCCGATCCCGATGCCCTGCTTGGATACAATGGGACGATCGCGGGCTGGGCCACCAACTCTGTTTACAGGGTAGAGGTCAGCATTGATGGAGGCCCCTTCGAACTTGCCGATGGAAGGGCAGAGTGGGAATATCGGATAGGGACCGATATCACGGGATACGGCCCCCACACAGCTAAGGTCAGGGTCTTTTACGGAAGGCTGCAAATGGATCGGGAGATATCCTTCTTCCTGGATGATGAGCCCCCAAGTCTGGAAGTAACGGCAATGGGTCTTCCGGGTGATGATGGTTGGTTCCTGGGTGACATCACGATTAACATCTCCGCCACGGATGATATCGCCGGTGTGAGGGGGATCTTTTACGAATTGGATGGAAATGTATCGACGACCTATCAGGACGACATAACGATCACGGGAGATGGGAACCATCAGGTCAGATACCGAAGTGTGGACCGGGTGGGGAACATCGGGGAGAAGGAGGAGATGGAGCTCTTCATTGATACCGTTGCCCCTGTAACCTCACATGAACTGGTCGGAGGAGAGGGAAAAGAGAATTGGTATGACACGGGGGTGATCCTCACCCTGTCGGCTGTGGATGAGACGAGCGGTGTACGAACCATCCAGTACAGGGTCAATGGTGAGACCTGGCAGGATTATCCCCACTCCGTCAACTTCGATATCTCCGGCCTTTACACGGTGGAATACAGGTCCGGAGATATCGCTGGCAATGTGGAAACCGAAAGGGAGATCTCATTTTCCATCGATACCATGGCGCCGATCACAATGTTAACCATCACAGGGGAGGAGGGGCGAAAAGGATGGTATACGTCCAATGTCACGATCGATCTCTCGGCAGATGATGGACACTCCGGTATCGACGAGATCAGATATCGTTTCTTCGAGAACAGGTGGGAGATATACTCCGGAGAGATTGAGCTGTCCGGGGAGGGAGAGTTCATCCTGGGTTACTATTCAAGGGATATCTGTGGTAATGATGAAGAACAGAGGATTGCGGTCTTTGCAATGGACCATACTCCCCCGGACACCAATCTACTTGTCGAGGGGAAGGAAGGGATGGAGGGATGGTTCGTTGATTCGGTCATATTTACGCTGAAAGGATCCGATGCGACAAGTGGCTACTACCACAGTGTCTTCAGGTTGGATGGTGGCTCCTGGCATGAATATGAAGGGGTTTTCGAGGTGAGGGTGAATGGATACCATCTCCTGGAGTATCGGTCGCAGGACAGGGCGGGAAACTGGGAAATGATAAATAAAAGGGAGTTCAAGATAGATGTGTCACCCCCGGTCGTGATACTGGATTCGCCCGCCAACGGTTCCACCTTGAAGGATGTGAATGTCACGATAACATGGACCGCACACGATGGTGGGAGCGGCATCTCACATGTCACATTCTCCATGGATGGCGGGGAGGAGCTCATCCTGTCCGCGGATGCGAGGACCCATTCGATCATGGGCCTTGAGGAGGGGGACCACTCGTTCTCCATCGCCATAATTGATCTCGCTGGAATGAAGACCACGATCGAAGTGGCCTTCAGGATCAATTTGACCATAGCGCCGGCCATCATTCCTTCTCCAGACCCGGGCGGGATAGAAGAAAAAGATACAGGTCCATTGTATCTTCTCTCCATAATTCCAATCCTCCTGATCATGGGAGTGATCTCCATGGCGATATTCATGAAGAGAAAAAAAGGGTACATTGCGGTAGAACCCGCTCATGACGATACATCCGTTCTCGGAGGAAACGAACAAAATGTGATCGAGGGGCAGGATCCTGATTTCCCTGAAGAAAACGAAGCCCGAGATCCATCACCATGAAATTCTTACATTTCTGAAACTCACGCTAAAAGGAAAACTTCAATATCATTGAAATCAATTGATATTGGTTCTTGAGGGTGATCAATATGATGCTTGAGGATATAAAATGTACTGAGTGCTCTGGAAAGATGGTCCCGGGTCAATTGATCGATCAAAGCTATGTGACATCAGGGCCCCAGCACTGGGCCAAGAAGGCTACCAGTATCATGGGGATCGGACTGGGTCACAGCTATCCGATCATCTCCTACCGGTGTGAGAAGTGTGGTTACCTGAAGAACTACGCACCCGAGGAGCCTGTTGATCCTGACATCGGCGAGGGCGTTAAAGAATTCGAGGATAAAAGAGAATCGAATCCGATAATGATGTGATCTGTAAAAGGTAGATGATCATCTGAACCAGATCTTCCTTCCAATATTTGCGTTAGTAGGCAAATTTGATATGGCACCAACTCGTTGAATGTGTGGATTTGATCTTATCGAAACGGACCCTTCGGGTTGCGATATTGTTAAAATATGCGTAGCATATTTTCAATATTGAGAAAATCTCTGCGAGATTTTCTAGCATTTCGGTGGACATTCACAAAAGGAGAAAGGATAATAAATGATGTAAGTCCCTCCTTTTTATAATATCAAGATGAACGGCCCTGCGAAAATTTCCGG
>JAUVLN010000301.1 GCA_030600725.1 Thermoplasmatota archaeon
AGCTCTCGGCCATGACTCCGAGGGTTTGTAGGTCATTGTCCTGTTGAAGCCTGTTCTCCCTCATGAACTGTTCCGATTTTGACATGAAATAGACCTTCAGTGATCCACCGGAATTCGCGGTTGTTATTATGCCCTGGAGAAAATCCTGGAATTTATGAGAAGGGGACCGTGCGATAGCTTTTTGAAGCACCAACATCAGGTCCTTTCCGAAGAAATCTATATCCCTTGCGATCTTCTCCGCCTCGATCTGGATATCGCCATATATCGGCTGATCAGCGAGGCCCCTGAATATGGCAGGTGGCGTTACATCGGCAGATGCCATGGCAGCCATGTAATTTGTGGCATAAGGCAGGTTCCGATCTATATCCTTCTTCCTCCCCCCTATGGAGTTGGATGGTAGGACCTGAAACACGAGGAATGTTATCGCGGGAAGGATGATGGGCAGAAGAACCCAGACAATCACCCGGATAGGCATCTCAACACCCATCGAGGGGAGCATGAACAGGTTCAGGAATAAGGTCAGCAAAAGGCTCCCGACCATAGCAAGCACGGTCGAGACCACCGCCACCGTGTAGAACACCTCACCCCTGACATTCATGTTCGCCTTTGCCAGGGTCATCTCTATATCGGGGTTATTATCCGCAAGCCTCTTTCCCAGAATACTTGCAGGACCAATCCTCATGCAGAACCGATAATAAGGGGTCAAGGCCATATCATGCACCTCCCTGCACTTCCGCGGCATTCCCACGGTCCATGCTCGCCTCCGGAAGAAGATCTTGACTGGAAGGTGGGAGCCGCTCTTTCACCTTCCCATCAAAGATCGTCAAACCCTCCGTCATATCGATCATGGGGTTCTCCCTGAGCAGTGTCATCACCTTCTTCGGGGACTCGTAATACTCCACTACGACCTTGGAAACATCCTGATACTGCCTGACATGGTTCCTCTCGAGCCATTCGATGACCTCTGCCCTCCGGTTCAGCTCGAAAACTACCTCATCCCGGGTCAGATCCTCCATATCCATGATCTTCTCATAGAGATTTGAATGGCCGCCGAAATCAAAATGGTCCCCGGCCGCCTCCCAACCATAAACACGATTGGTGATGACCTCCAGGCTGGTTGGTTCGATCCCGACGATCTCAACAAGCTCTGTCACCCTTCTGACACGCTTATCCCCTACCCTGAGCTGATTGTGTATGGCAACCAGGTTCAATGCCTGGATAAGTACCCTGGGAACGGAGATCGGGGGATTCTCCAATCTGTATACTATCGATTTCACCGAATCCGCGTGCATGGTGGAGTATGTAGTATGGCCCGTGGCCATTGCCTGGAACATGGTCATGGTCTCCTTGCCCCTCACCTCTCCCACGAGGACATATTCCGGCCTCTGTCTCAATGCAGCTCTTAAAAGGTGGTACATGTTGATGTCCCCGGCCTTGTCTCCCTCGGCCCCTCCTCTTGTGATGCCAGCTATCCAGTTCTGGTGGGGAAGGTTTACCTCCCTCGTATCCTCTATTGAGACGATCTTGGCCGATGTGGGGATGAATATTGATATCGCATTCATTGTAGCGGTCTTACCTGAAGCCGTACCGCCGGAGAAGATCATGGATTCCCCATACTGAACAGCAAGCCAGAAATGGGCGGCCATCTGCGTGGATATCGTACCGAAACCGACAAGATCCGTGATCGTAAGGGGGTCCTCCTTGAACTTCCTGATCGTATAGGAGCAGCCCCTGGTGGTCACCTCCCGTCCGAATGTCGCATTCAGCCTGTGCCCTTCAGGGAGTGTGGTATCCAATATCGGTTTGGCCACGGTAATGCCCTTTCCCGCCCTCTGTGCAAGAGAAACCACATAACCCTCAAGTATCTCATCCGTCTCGTAAGCTATGGTCGTTCTTATCGATCCGTAATCCCTGTGATAAACAAAGACCGGTATGTCCGTCCCGTCACAGGAGATATCCTCCACACCCTGATCCAACATCAAACAGTGGATCTTACCGTACCCTATAAACTCCCGCTTGATGTAATAGATGATCGGATCTATGAAATCCTCCGATATGTTCCCGATTATCGATACGTAATCCGATCTGATGTTATCTATCTCCCCGATCAGGAACTTCAACTTCAACTCGGGGTCATCCATGGCCTCTTTATTATAACTGAGAGCCTTGTTGAGGGTCAACAGTAGAAAGTCATAAACCTCCTTCTGCCTGGGTGCCAGGACCGGTTCGATCGGATGATAGATGTATTCGCTCGTCTCCGGATCAAGGAACACCTTGACCTTTACATGTGGATCCCCAAGATCGATGGTATCCTGGAGTTTCAATCCTTCAAGGAGGTCAGTATCTTCTCTCTCCAATTCCTTTGCTTTCTTGACGAGATGGACATCAGACGGGGCTGTTACAAATAGCCTCTTGACGGCGCCGGAGATCTTCTTGAAACCCTCGGCCGAGAAGATACCTGGAGTTTTTTCTTCTTTGTCCTCCATCGTTTCACCCTCCAGGCCCTCGTCCGGCCCGGTTTCAGAATCCGGCTTCTCCACATCATCCAACTGGGGCTCCGTTGATAAAACCTGTTGGGGGGGAATGGGAGGTTTGGATACGTTTGCACCCTCCGGGGGTTTGGGATGAGGTCGTACAACGGCCTCCCGAGCGGTGCGTCTTGCGACCACTTTCCTCTTTACCGACCTGGGAGCAACCGCCCCCCCTGCTGTATTCCCTTCCTCGTCTGCCATCTGGATCCCTTCCCTTTCAGATCGCACAGTTCTCGTTTCCAAGTTTCCATTACGTTATCAATTCTCCAACCTACGCATTCCCACACTGACTAAATCTACCTATGCATTTATAGAT
>JAUVLN010000166.1 GCA_030600725.1 Thermoplasmatota archaeon
AGAATTGAAAACATTGTGAAGTTGAAGGAAGCAGGTGTCCATGCTAAAATGATGCTTTTAAGAACACCAATGCTCAGCGAAGTCAAGAAAGTAGTAAATTATGCTGATATATCTTTAAATTCTGAGCTGGTCGTAATATCGAGATTATCGGAGGAAGCAATAAAGAAAGGCGTCAAACATCGAATCATCCTCATGGTAGAAATGGGTGAACTAAGGGAAGGTGTCGTCAAGAAGGAGCTGTATCCTATAATGAAGAAAATGTTAACATACCAGGGGATTGAGCTATTTGGTGTGGGCATGAACCTTGCCTGTCTAACGGGCGTCATCCCAACAAAAGCGAAAATCAAGGAATTTGATTCGGTTGTCCGAGAGATAGAAGATAAAGTTGGAACCCAGTTAAAAATGATCGGAGGTGGGAACTCGGCGAATATCCCACTCCTTCTCAATGGACATCCCAAATCTAAGATCAACAACCTACGTATAGGGGAAGGAATCCTCCTTGGTTTAGAGACCGTCCATAGAACCTCCATTCCCGACACATATCAGGATGCTTTCATCCTTGAAGCCGAGATAATCGAGTTGAAAGATAAGCCATCTGTTCCAGACGGAAAAATCTCTCAAAATGCCTACGGTGAAACCCAAACATTCGAAGACATCGGGACAATAAGACGTGGGATTTTAGGAATTGGAAGGCAGGATGTAATTGTTGATGGTTTAAAACCTGTGGATTCTTTTAAAATCATTGAAAGCAGTAGTGATCATATCGTTGGTCATAATATGCCTCCTGATGCTAAAGTGGGAGATATCCTGAAGTTCAAACCAAATTATGGGGCATTGGTCAATCTATTCACAAGTAAGTATGTAAACAAAGAATATATCGAATGAGATCTACATCAGATCCCTTCGCCCAAATTGCTCCCTTCGGTCACAACTTCCCATATCCGCGGAACGATATGCACCGCATATTCTGCGAGCATTCTCATTGGGTAAAGTTCGACAAAACATGGAAGTAGTACCCAATGACAATATCGCGAACATTGATTATAGGTGAAAATTAGATGTGTCAATGTTGGGATGCAATGTTCGCAACTATTCGACCGAATAGGTAATAAGAGGCCCCCTGCATCTAGTTCTATTGGGATACTCAAGGGAGTGAGCACATGAAGATCAAGATGAATTCAAGAAGGTGGAGCGCAGTGGCAGTTGTATCGCTTCTTATCTTCGGTGGATTATATCTCATCCTCATGACCAGGGACGACTCGCTTGTGACGGGGAAAGCGGACCTTTCGGACCTCCTTGGATCCAGATCGGAGAGGATAAAGGGCGCTCCCACGGCCGCCGTAACAGGCGACTGTGCATTCTACTCCATGATCACCACGCCCGTCTGCGAGTATTACGACGGCGACAGGGAGCTTCGGATATCTCCCATGCTCGTCTATTACGATCAGGTTGGCATACCCTCGAATTCGGCCAACGACTTTCTGGACCACTACGGATATGAGGAGCTGATCGGGGTTGGCGATGTTGTAGGCCTCGGCCACGATCCAGTTACCGCTTACAGGGGAGGGCAGAAGGTCGTATCCATTGCACTGGCCAGGGACTACTGGTCGGCATCGGATGGAGCGGTTCTCGTAAAGCTGTCCGAGGAGGCTTACGGCGACTCCATGTACGGCGCCCTGCTGGCCACCTACGTGAACATACCGGCCATAGTCACCGACAGCCTGGACTCACAGGTCGTATCCCTTCTTGAGGAGCTGGGCGTCAGGTACACGATCGTCTGCGGGGACATCGATGGATACGGAAGGGTGATGAGGTTCGACACGGAGGAGGAGGCCCAGGAGATGACGCTCGACTTCATCAGGCACAAGGAGGGTTTCAACACCGAACCCAGATACATGACCATGGCCAATCCGATGGACGCAGTTGAACTCCGGTACGAGACCGTGGACCAACTTCACCTCACAGATGAGGTATTCCATATCTATACTCCCGGCGGGGGGGCATACGCTGGATTGGAGGAGATCGGGGAAGGTGTGGATTACGACTACACCGTTCCCGACACCGTGAGGAACGGCATCCTCAGGTTCGACCTCACCTTCAAACCCCACGAGCAGGACGAGATCGACGGCGAGAGGATCTACTGTTTCGTCTTCTACGAGGACCCCGATAACGGATGGGAGCAGAAGTACTACATGGGAACGTGCGCGGGCGTGAAGGACGGGGCATACGAGACCGTTCACTTCGATGTCCCCGTGCTGGGTGCAACTGGAAACTACAGGTTCCACGTCGAGGGGCGGAACACCTACGAGGTGGGCTCTGGCAACCTCCTGCTCAAGACGGCGGTCCCATTCGTGCTGGAGGTGCAGCTGGATGCGCTGACCTCACCGGTATATCCCAACATGGAGATGCTCTCGGCGGTTGCCCCGTACCAGTGCGGATACCACAAAGGCGTACTGATGTCCAAGGAGGAGTATGCCCTGCAGTACCCACAGCTGGAGAACGAGACCGGAGCGCTGGAGCCGGCCGTGTTCGAGTCCGCACATGAATACGTTAACGAGCAGGCCTGGATGATAAAGGATGACCAGCTCCTGCTGCTTGCAAAGATGGTCGGTATGGAGGAGCCCGAGACCGTTCTGACCGATACCGATGTGCTTGTGGAGATGGCAGATAAACTATACAGCGACCCGGTCTACGTCTCGGTGGTTGCGGACACCAACATGATCCCGCATTACTATCACACGAGCGGATCGCACCCCTCCGAAGGCTGCGGGCAGGCGGGGGACATCATCTATGCGGACATCGACATGGACAGGGAGAACCCGCGGATCGATTTCGGCGGCGGGAGGATCTCATCCGAGGTCCAGGACATGGAGCTGCCCATCGGACGGTTCGCCGGTTACGATGTTATGGATGTCTCCGCCCTGGTTGCAAGGAGCTTCTTCTACAATGAGATTATAGACAATTATGTCGGCCACGGCCAGGATGCCGACAAGGAGTGGAAGGACAACGGCTATGTCTTCCTCGGGTCCAAGATGCCCGTGGAGACGATGTACGGCACATATGTGAGGCAGGTGTCCGATATGATGACAGCCGGAAACCTCGACGTGATAGGAACCACCGAGGAGAGGTCGGATTACAAGCTGGCCCACCAGTTCCAGGAGGGGTCCAACTACATCTTCGGAGGCGTCCACGGGAACTTCTACTGGTACGTCCCCCAGTGCCATATCGACACGATAGCGGGAGGGTCGGCATATGACGTCACCAACGTCCTGGACATGTCCATGGGGCCATCGACGATGTTCCTTGTCTCCTGTATCACGGGCAGGATCGACGGGTTGACCCCCGAGAACTGCCTCTCCATGGCCTATATCCACATAGGAACGGCCTCGTATGTGGGCGCCACCAGATCGACCCTCGGATGGATAGACCCCGGACTCGAGTTCGACATGAGGCCGTTCGAGCCCGAGGGGGCTGTGCTTCTCTCTGAGCTCTATCTGCAGAACCTGCTTCAGGACCAGGATACGGGGATGGCGCTTCGCGATGCGAAGAACCTGTATCTCTATACGGACCTTGCAAGCGGGGCCATAGGGGAGGAATCATACATCATGGTACAGCATTACATGCTCTACGGAGATCCTGCATTCGATCCCTATGAACCGTAGTTCAAGATGATTGCAAGGGGATTAAATATCCAATCGTGATTGCACCATGATGAGCGTGCCATGGGGTGAGATCGCAGCGATCGTAACGGCGATACTGTGGGCCGTTTCCTCCACCCTGTTTGCCCTGAGCACCAGAAAACTGAGCCCGAACGTCGTCAACAGGATCAGGCTGATAGGAGCCCTCGTATTCATCGCAATGCTTCATTTTCTCCTGTTTGGAGATCTCTTTCCGAAAGGTGCAACACCATATCAATGGTTGATACTTGGGTTATCCGCGATCATCGGGCTTGTGATCGGTGACACCTTTTTGCTGAAATCGTACATGATCATCGGCCCCAGGATATCCATGCTCCTTATGTCGCTGGCACCGATCGTGACCACCGCCATCGCCTGGATATTCATGTCGGAACACCTGTCACCCTGGAAGGTGTTCGCCATCATCATCACGATATCCGGCGTGGCCTGGGTGGTGATGGAGAAAAAACGCGAGAAGCACATCTTCAAGGTCACACCCAGGGGCATCCTATTCGGCATCGGAGCGATGGTGGGGCAGGCGGTGGGGTTGGTGCTCTCCAAGGAGGGGATGACAGGGGATTATCCCGCGCTATCTGCGACCTATATCCGAACAATATGGGGGGTGATCGCGATATGGCTGGTGACGTTCTCCATTGCCAATACGAAGATCACGCTAAAAGCGGTCAAGGACCTCAAAAGCATGAGGTTTGTCGTCCTTGCCACTATCTTCGGCCCGTTCCTGGGCATCTACCTCTCCCTGGAGGCTGTCAAATATGCGCCCATCGGGATCGCCTCCACTCTCATGGGCCTCGCGCCCCTGTTCATAATCCCGATCTCATTTTTTGTTTTCAAGGAGAGGATCACACCAAGGGCCATCGTCGGGACATTGATAGCTCTTGTAGGGGCCTCGCTGCTGTTCCTGTTATAGGGCCTTTGACCCCGGGCTATCTATACTCCTGACACGCCCGACAGTAGTGGCGGTTGAAATCCGCCACATACTGAAGTGGTTGGCCGCATTCCGGGCATTCCTGGACGGTCTCTGCCTGAACTGGAGCGCTTTTTGACCTGGTCATGAAAAAAAATAGGCCTGCGCCGATCACGATCACGGCAAGGACGCCCACGATTATCGGGACGATGGGAAGCCCTCCATCCGAACTGCTTTCAGGGTCGTCCGGAGTGGGTTCTTCCTCCCCCCCCTTGACCACCTTGGATATCTCACCTCCAGGTAACGTCACGGAACCGTCGAGGGCGATGGTTACCGAAAAGGGCTCTACTACCCGCCTCTCCTCAAGCTCCAGGATACACTGATAATCCCCGGGCTTGACGCCATCCGAAAATTGTGCATACCCGCTTGAGTCCGTCATGCTTGTATGGCTGTCATCGTCGTTGTACAGTGTGGCGACCGCATTGCCCACTGCTGTGTCATCTTCGTAGAGGAAGGGTCCGATCCTTGGATTTACAAGCCTGTATGTCACAAAGACCGATACCTCATCTTCCGAGCTTGATAGGCCGAGATCGTCCCGCACGACCAACGTGAAAACGTATTCCTCCTCGCTGCCTGGCGTGAACGATGGTTCATCG
Organism: Thermoplasmatota archaeon; assembly: GCA_030600725.1. GTDB lineage: Archaea > Thermoplasmatota > Penumbrarchaeia > Penumbrarchaeales > Penumbrarchaeaceae > JAGLEG01. Next base: position 5,259 of record JAUVLN010000166.1, read on the forward strand.
GTGTCGTCATCCTCTAACGTAACGGTATGGCTCGTACAGCTCCACACGTATTCCACGATGGTACCATCCGGGTCGCGGGAACCGGTTCCATCGAGGGTTACCGTATCTCCCACATAGGCATCGATATCCTCCCCCGCATCTGCGACAGGCGGTGAGTTGACAGTAGGGTTGATAACATCCACCGTCACCTCACTGATGGGGGACCATTCATCATCATCGTCCATCACACGGAGGGTGAAT
>JAUVLN010000150.1 GCA_030600725.1 Thermoplasmatota archaeon
GGTTTGAATAGAAGCCATAGAAGCAGTCCACCTATCATCGCCGAGGGGACGATCAGCTCCGACATGTAGACCTCAGTCCAGGCATAATATACGTAGAACGCGAACACCCCCACGACAAGCATCAGAAGAACGATCGAGTACCTCTCCTCGATCCTATCCTTCCATTTTAATATCAACCCGGGGACCTCGATAATTATCGAGCCCGCGGTTAGCACCAGTACGAACCCGTATCCGGAGTGGAGGATGGATCCCGTTGAGTGGTATATCATCAAAAAGAGGGTGGAGGCCAGGATCAACGGGGGTGCAAGCAGGTATTTCCCTGGAAGCCGGAGATCCCTCTGGCGGACCAGGACAAGCGGGAAGATCAGCGCAGCCGGAAGGAGGATCATCCAGGAGGATGCAGTGGATGGGATCAGGAATAGAAAGAGAAGGCCGGCGAGCCCGGACCCGTACCTGATCAGGGTCCATACATCCTGTTTCCCACTGATCTCCACAGCGTATATGCCCACGCCGATGATGATGCCCAGGAAGCAGAGGATATATCCCGTATCTCCAAGGGACCCATCATGATAGCCAGCGGTGAGTATGATGATCATCAGGGCGATCAATGTGTAGGATGCTGCCTTCGGGGGATTCCTTGACACCGCAAGGGAGAGGCTGTAACAGAGGCCGGATATGGGCGCCATCAGCATGACAAGGTCCCTTATCTGCCCCTCCTTGCTCAAAGAGTACCCCGACAGGATCAGCCCGCCGATCATCAGAAATGGCGTCATCAGCCTCGATGATACCCTGTCCTCCAGGTATAGGAGGACAAGTCCGCCGACGGATAGGTAGATGATAACGTTCCAGATGCTTCCGGTGATGATCGTATTGTTGAATGCGACGGAGGATCCGAACAGGAGGGAGACGGCGAGGAAGGCCTGATGGTCCTTCAGATACCTCCGGCCCGTAACGATAAGCATGACCACGGGTGACAGTGAGATGAGGGTCATCTGCAGGTTGGATGCGTGCATGTCCAGGGACATCTGGACGAAGGCGGGCCACAGCACGCATGCCAGATAGACGACCTTCCATCTGTTTCTGAATATGGAACACAGGAGGATGAAGATACCCACAAGCAGTAATAACGCAAGCGGGCCGGCCTTCAGAACAGTCGGCTGAAGCGCGAAGAAGGCGTTCTCGAATATGGATTTCACGGTGAAATCAGGCGTGTAGTCCCATTTACTCTCCTTTATCGCATCGGTGCCGAAATAGAGGATAAAACCTCCTATGCCGGCTGCGAGTGGGATGGCAAAACCCGCAACCCAGCTGGCGGTGGACCTGATCGCCTTCATCAGATCATCGCGGTGGATCCAGATCAGGGATGGTATCAGGACAAGCGGTATGACCAATGCCGATCTTCTCCCGCTGGCAGCTGCCGTTATCGCCAGGCCGGATAGGAGGTAGAAGAACCATCGGTCCTTCTGAAATCCAAGTATCAGCAGATATATCGAAAGGGAGATGAACATCCACGAGAACGGTTCCGACAATACGATATATCCATATCTCAACGGGAAAGGTAGAAGTGCGATAAGCAGGCCCACGATCAATGCTGATCTAGCGCTCTTTGTTATTCTGAGAGTTGATAGGTAGGAGAATAGGATTATCCCCGAATAGCAGAATACCGTGAAAAGACGGGCGGAAAGGAGTGAGATGCCGAACATCCTCATCCAGACTGCCAGTGCCCCGGTATATCCTATGTAAACGCGGGTTTTAACCTCCAGAAGGGAAGAACCCATCAGGATCTCCCATGCATCGTATGAATAGATCTCCTCGTCGGGCTGGAAGAAGATGAAGCGGGATATGATCGCCCTGAACAGGATCCCCAGCAATACCACTGATAACCCGTACTTGAACGCTTTGCCATGTAGAAATGAGAACCTATCCGATCCTGCCACGCACCGAATAACGTTGAACTTGTGTATATACGCTTTCCCGCCAATTCACCCGATGATCAACTCTTCCTCTTGTTCAACCACTCGTACGTCTCCTTGATTCCCGCCTCCAGGCTGGTTGACGCCCTGCATCCCATTTGCTCAATCTGCCTGGTCAAGTCCGCGACCGCCCTTCGAACCTCCCCCTTCCTCGATTCCACATAGTTCGCCTTGAGCTCCTTGCCCGTGACGGATCTCACGGTGTCAAGCAGATCGTTGATAGAGGTCTCGCGTCCAGTACCCAGGTTGAAGATCCCTTCAAGGTCGTCGGTGAACCCCGCGTGGAGACATCTGGCGATATCCTTCACGAAGATGAAGTCCCTGGTCTGCTCGCCGTCTCCGTAGATCTTGACCTTCTCGTCCTTCATGGCGTGGTCCAGGAACCTCAACACCACTCCGGAGAATATGGATCCGGGAACCTGTCTGGGCCCGTAAGAGACGAAGATCCTGAAAGCGACATTCCTCATCCCGTAGTGGTCGTTGTACAGCTCGAGCAGCTTCTCCGATGCCAGCTTGTTCAGGCCGTAAGGGGAGATCGGATCTTTCGGGCAATTCTCGTTGATACAGTTCTGGTCCAGCTCCTTGTATATCGTGTACGAGGAGCTGAATACCACCTTGTTGCATTTGATCTTCCTGGCAAGCTCAAGAACGTTAACGGTGCCGATATAGTTCCTCATTGCGTCATCGTAGGGATCCTTGAACGAGGTAATGACATCCCTTCTGGCTGCCAGGTGGAATATGCAGTCCAGCTCCCCCTCCTCGAGGCTGCCTAACCAGGGGCTGCTGACAAGGGGTTTGGAAATGTCCCATTCGATCAGTCTGTGTTTGGGCCTTTTACCGTAACCATATCTGTACGTATCTCCGAAATCGCTGAAGTCGTCGCCCGATCTCCATCTCTTCAGGTTTCTGAGGTTTCCCGATGAGAAATCGTCCAGAATGAATACATGGCAGCCCTCCTCGAGAAGGATGTCAACCAGATGGGAACCTATGAAACCGGCGCCTCCAGTCACAAGCACTTTCTTGACCTTCATCTCAATTTCCTCTGTGCCATGCATTATGCGGAGATGCATATAAAAAGTTATATCCGAAGGACCGGCGATCAACGGATATCGTAATGTTCCCTGTACCATTCAATGAACTTTTTCATTCCCTCCCTGAGAGAGGTACCGGGCTGATAACCCAGTTTTTCCCTTGAGTGGTCTATGTCCGCATACGTTACGGGAACGTCTCCCGGCTGCATGGGCAGGTACTCCTTGACCGCCTTCATCCCGAGCTCCTCCTCGATCACCGAGATGAAGTATTCCAGGTTCTCAGGCCGATTGTTGCCCAGGTTGAAGATCTCGTAGCGGAAGGGGATATCAATGGATGAGATGATGCCGGATACGATGTCGTCTATGTAGGTGAAATCCCTCTTCATGTCGCCATGGTTGAACACCTTGATGACCTCACCGGCGAGGATGGATTTAGTGAAGGAGAAATATGCCATGTCGGGCCTGCCGTACGGCCCGTAAACCGTGAAGAACCTCAGCCCCGTCGTGTTGATGCCGAACAGATGCGAGTAGACGTGGGCCATCAGCTCATTGGACTTTTTGGTGGCGGCGTAGAGGGAAACGGGCCTGTCCACGTTATCCTCCACCGAGAAGGGTATCTTTTCGTTCCCACCATACACCGACGAGGAGGATGCATACACCAGGTCTTCTACGCCGTTGTTCCGGCAGGATTCCAGTATGTTCAGAAACCCCACCAGATTGGAATCAATATAGGCTGTGGGGTTCTCAAGCGAATACCTGACACCTGCCTGGGCTCCCAGGTGGCACACCTTGTCAAGATCCTCCTTGAAAACGGAATCCAGTCTGGGGCCATCCTCCAACTTCGCCTTGTGGAACGTGAACTCCCCGTACCCCTTCAGTATCTCCAGTCTGGCATATTTCAGACCGGTATCGTAGTAATCGTTGATATTGTCATATCCGATAACGCGGTCCCCCCTCTCGAGAAGCGCCCTGGATAGGTGGAAACCGATGAATCCCGCAGCCCCCGTTACAAGGATGCCCGCCATCACCCGTTACCCCCTTCCGCCTTGTACTCATCGAGATACCATTCGACCGTTCTACGGATCCCATCGCACAATGAGGTGTCCGGACCGATATCCAGCTCCTTTTTGATCCTGCCGATATCAGCACAGGATCTTTGTATCTCCCCCATTCTTTCCCCTTTGTGATCCCTGCCGGGATCGGTATCAAAGCCTCCGGCTATGGTCGCTGCCAGCTCATTAATGGTGGTCTCGGTCCCGGTCCCGACATTGTACTGCCCCGTCGCCCCTTTTTCATATCCGCGGACCAACGTCCTGACGACATCTTTCACGAACACGAAATCCCTGGTCTGCTCCCCGTCACCGAATATGATGAGCCTCTCCCCGTCAATGCACATCCGGATGAACTTGGAGATAACGCCTGAATAGGGGTTTGCCGGGTCCTGCCTTGGGCCGTAGACGTTGAAGAACCGAAAGGATGCGTTCCTCATGCCGTGGTGAAGATCGTACAGGTCCAGGATCCCCTCGGACATGAGTTTGTGAAAGCCGTACGGGGAGAGGGGACCGGTCGGGAACGATTCATCGATGGGAACGAGGCCGTTATCCTGAAAGACCGCCGCGGAGGAGCTGAATATAACCTGTTCGCATCCTCTATTCCTGGCGAATTCCAGAACGTTGAGCGTTCCGATGTAGTTTCTCATCGCATCGTCCAGCGGATCATCGAATGATGTGATCACATCTATTCTGGCGGCGAGGTGGAAAATGCAGTCTATCCTCCCGTGTGATCGAAGATCCTCACAGCCATCAAGCGGCCTGGTTATGTCCCATCTGACGAACCTGAGCCTCTCATCACCTATCCATCTGGATAGGTTCTCTGTGGATCCCGAGGATAGATCGTCGACGACCAGGACGTTATGGTCCTGATCGATAAGATGGTCCACGAGATGGCTTCCTATGAAGCCAGCACCTCCCGTCACTATTATGTCTGCCATATCCATCCCAAGCCTGGCTCATCGCCCTGCTGTCAGCTAATGGGTGACACGAGAGCACCATTTATATTATTTTCCGGTCCACCCCGTCGGGATCATTCAAGGGCTCCCGCCCCGGATCATCAAAACGCTTGAGGTGGCTCATTTCGATCCTCACACCGTCCCCCCTTCTGAACCCTTCCCTGATGAACCTCTCCTTCGACATCAGCGATTGTATCGCCTTCCCATTCCCCAGAAGGATCGACACCTCTATCTGGCTTCCGAGGAACATGTAATTGATCAGGGTGCCCTGGGCATCCTTTTCTCCATCCATCACCTTTCGAACGCGCACATCCTCGGGGCGCACCATGACCTCCATGGGAGGGTCGCCATTCACTGCCGGGACACCGATGACGTTCATGCTACCTATGAAGGAGGCCACGAACCTCGTCTTCGGGTGGTCGTAGAGGTCCCTTGGAAGCCCGACCTGATCGAACCTCCCGTTGTTCATTATCGCGATCCTGTCACCCACCTCGAAGGCCTCCTCCTGGTCGTGGGTGACAAAGAGCATGGATATGCCCAGCTCTCTCTGCATCATGCGCAGGTCCCTCCTTAAGGTCTTCCTGATCCTGGCGTCCAGGGCGCCGAAGGGTTCATCCAGAAGGAGAAGGGCCGGGTCTATGGCAAGGGCCCTGGCAAGGGCGACCCTCTGCTTCTGTCCTCCGGAGAGCTGGCCCGGCTTCCTGCTCTCGTATCCTGAGAGGCCGACCAGGTCAAGAAGCTCCCTCACCTTCCTTTTCCTATCATTTCTGGACCTTCCCATGATCCTGGGCCCGAAGGCTATGTTCTTCTCAACGGTCATGTGGGGGAACAGTGAGTAATCCTGGAAGACGAACCCAATTTTCCTCCTGTTGGCAGGCACGTTGTCCATCCTCTTTCCATCGAGATATACCGAACCCCTGTCCTGC
>JAUVLN010000066.1 GCA_030600725.1 Thermoplasmatota archaeon
TTCGATCTGGACATATTCGTTGATGGGGTTTCCATCTTCGATACAAACACAAGGATTCAGGCAGAAAGCAACTGGACATGGTACATACCCATATCTCAATACGAGAGAAAGGGTCAATTCAATATATCGGTGGTGATCAATTCCGATCACCTTATCAGGGACCTCAACGAGTCCAACAACAGATTCGAGGGATCGGCGCAGGTCAATATCATCCCAGTTATCGATCAGACCATATCAACGTCAACATCCAATAGATCGGAGGAGTTCGGCCTGACCCTCTTCGTGGATGATCCGGATGGGGCCATCTCTCCCGACCGGGTCAACATAACGATCTCCGGCCCTGAAGAGACGATCTACACCCCTACATTCCTTGAAATTAGCGGAACCCTGGTGGGAGCGACCCTCGATTATTCCATGACCTTTCCATGGGATGCCCCCCTTGGATTCTACGATGTGACCTTCCTGTACACGGATGTGAACGGAAGCCGGGACCAGGTGGTCGTCGAGAGGGCACTTCTCGTTCTGAACAACGACCCCACACTGAACGGCAGCATCTCCGACAAAGTGATCCCGCGGGGCGGTGGATTCTCATTGGACCTGGAATGGAGCGATGTGGACACGCCGGACGGATCCCTGACCCTGCTCCTCGAGGTGGAAGGGTTGGAGATGGGCCCGATTGACCCGTATTCAACTCATATGGGCTCCCATAACGGGACATATAATTATCTCGTCCCCTCCTCCATCGATTCCCAGGAGATCTCGATAGAGGCGAGGGTATACGACAGAGACGGATCCTACGCCACCTGGGAGTCCTTACTTTCCACCTTCAATAACCCACCCAACGGCACCATGGAGGGCGGTCCGTTCAATGTCTCTCGATTGGATACGGTCTCATTCACCATCATCTACAGCGATCCGGAGGGCCAACCCACCAGGAGCGCCCAGGTATCACTATGGGGGCCCAAGGGCAAGGAGACGGAGACCATTGCAGAGACCCACAGGCTCTCTCTGGAACATCTGGAGGAGTATGAGTTGACCATCAACTGCTCTGAACTTGAGCTGGGGGCCTATGACCTTATCTTCACCTATGAGGATGATGAGTGGGCGGATGGTCTGGTGACACTTGAGGACGCGTTGACCGTTCACAATATTCTCCCCGTGATCGGAGAACCAGGCCTTGAGTATCTCCGGTCGGATGTGGAGATCGGATCGGATATCCTGAGAGGGGATGAGATCACGATCCGCCTTACCGTTGAAGATGCGGACGATCCGGGGTTCGGGCTCTATCTGGACGGTGTGTTAATAGGCCCGGACGGCGAGGCCTTGAGGGATCTCACATTCTCGAAGAGAGGCAGTTCCCTGTTCGAATTCGACCTCAGGACAGATATGAACTGGCCCTTTGGCCGATACTCTCTTGAACTGACCCTGACGGATGACCGGATGGGCACGGACCACGTTGTGATCGAAGATATATTCGCCCTGTACAGTGAGGCCCCCGAGGTGAGCGACGTCTCCGTCTCATTGGAGGAGGACGGGTCCGTCCTCGTCGAGGTCCTGGTATTATCAGGTGCGGGAGGTTCCCTGCCCGAGAGCGTCACGGCTGAGCTCGCGGACGGCAACGGGACGATAGTTCGGATCGACCTGATATCGGTGGGAGCCCTGCTGTGGTATCAGAGCACTGAAGTGGAGCGCCTTCCCACGGGGATATCGCTGATACTGAAGGATGACCAGGGTCGTGTCCAATACTGGAATGGATCCGTGGAGCTGAACACTTCCGAACCCGATGTGGATGATGATCCACCTGAAGAGGTCGGGGAGGAGAGCTCGTCGCTTCCGATGATCGCTGCTGTGGTCCTGATCGCCCTCCTGGTTATCGCCGTCATAGGCTTCTTTATCCTGTATATGGTCATATCCCGAAAAAGGGCATCCAGGCCGCCGATCATGATGGCCCCCCCGCCCATGCCTCCGGGTATCCTCTCGGGCGATCAGGCATCTCAGCTTCCCGCCCCCGATGAAGAGGGTCAGACGGATCTGATGGCGGGCGGCGGTCCGTCTCCCGAAGAGCTGCCTCCGGCAGGATCGGAACCGCCGGTCGATGGAGAGGTCCCAATGGAGCCAACCACCGCGGAAGTTGAAGGGGGCCCCCCGGATGAGGTACCCGCGGTTGATGAGGCGGTTCCCTCCCGGGAGCCCGCGGAGATGCCGATGCCGGAGGATCCGGTCGCTCCGGAAGGGGAAGTCAAGTCCTCCGATCAGGCCATTCCGTAGATACAGAAGGATATAAAAAGTAGGAGCGGGTAGCCGATTCGATAGGCTATGTTCAAAGTGCCCACTATAATGACCGCAGATGAGATCCTGGACAAGGCGTTCCGCAGGGCCAACAAGGTCCAGATATCCGATCCCAACTACAGGTTCAGGATGCAGAAGCTCAACTCATCCAAGGTCGACTCCGCAACCTCGGTCATCGATGCGGTCCTGAAGAGGTACGTGGAGGCGTTCCCCTCTTTCGACCAAATCCCCGAGTTCTACAGGGCCCTTATCGACCTGATGTTCTCCGTGGACAAGATCCGCAGGTCCCTTGGCAGGATCGACGGGGCCAGAAAGGAGATCACCAAGATAGGCTCCAAGTCGGCCCGGCAGATCAAAAGGACCGGTAAACCCACCTATATGGCCTACAAGAGGACCGAGGCATACGGGAGGGTATCGTCGATCGTAAAGGCACTTGACCCGACCCTGCGCTATCTGGACGAGGTTCGTAACGGTTTCAAGCAGCTTCCAGCCATCCCCACCAAGTACCCCACCGCCGTAATAGCGGGATCCCCCAATGTGGGGAAATCCCAGCTTATCGGTGCGATGTCGACCGCCACTCCCAAGGTGGCATCCTACCCTTTCACCAGCCAGGAGCTCTCCGTCGGCCATTTCATGGACCGCAGGGACAGATACCAGCTCGTGGACACGCCCGGCCTGCTCGATAGGCCCTTCGACGAGAGAAACACCATAGAGAAGCAGGCGGTCCTCGCCCTGACCCTTCTGACCGATCTGTGCATATACATGATCGATCCAACGGGGAACTGTGGATTTCCACTTGAGCCACAGCTATCCCTGCTGGACTCCCTCTTCGAATCCATTCCCGGGATGAGGTTTCTCCTGGTCGTGAGCAAGTCGGACCTCAAAGTTCCCGATCACGTGGACATGTCGTTCATGGAGTCGCTTCCCGCGAAGCTGGGAGATCGGTACCTGGGCCTGATCACAATATCCGCAAAGGAGGGGACCGGCCTGGATGAATTGAGGGCCATCCTGATAGAGTCGCTGGAAGCAAGGGAGCCCCGTTTGAAGGAAAAGAAGGAGATCATCGAGTGATCATCTCTCGATCAGCTTCTCTATCTCAAGGTGCTCCTCCAGATAGTTGATGATCCTGTTGAAGTACTCCTCCTCCATCTCACCGTCGATGTCCAGATAGATGTCGTGCGAGAAACGGGTGTGTTTTCTCCGGACCTTTATCCTCGCCTCGAGCCCGTCTTCCTCGCCCTTGAACACCGTTGCGGAAGCCTCCTCGATGGAGGCGTCTGATGATGCTATTCCCTTGATGTTCTCCAGTACCTCACGGAGGTCCCACTCCTTCTCCGGATGCTCGTAAACGACCCCGTCCCCTATCTCCAGGGAGGCGAGGTTCTTGAACTTCGCCCTGGCAAGGGCGCGCAGGCATAGCTCGATCGTGGAAACGACGTCGAAGTCGGCCTCCCTGGGATCGACCCCTATCACATCAAGGAAGGTCTCGACGAAGTTATCATCGCCCATATCCTTCGCGTCCAGATCGATGTAGAGCCTCGGGTCCTTCACCCTCATGACCGTTGAAGGTCTCGGCTTGAATATCTCCCTCTTTGGCTCCGAAGATACCTCGAACGAGGGGATCAATCCCGGATACTGCCCCTCGAGTCTGGCGCTGTGCTTGCTTGAGGACCCTTTCATGATCCTGGTATCCCTCTCAACTCCGTATGTACCGCTATCTGACATGGATGGCGAAACGACGTTTTGGTTAATTATATTGGCGTTCCGGGGCGGGGATATGGGATAATATTGCGGAAAAGCCTCCTAGAAACAAATAAAATGATGAAAGGCGATATTACCGGCGAAGTGCCATGGGAGAGATAGCCTCGAACGCCCACATATTGATGATCGCCATATTGATACTGGCGGTTATACTCTACACCCTTTACGTTACGATATCCATAGTTAAAAGAAGGACCCGAATACGGGATTCCAACAAGGAGATATCGATCATCAAGATGGACCTGGTATCCAAACAGTCCCATCTTCAGAGCCTTATCGAGGACTCGGTCACGTGGACGCCCAGGGACCTTGAGACCTACGAGGCGGCCATGGAGGATACCAAGCTCCTGAAGGGGAAGCTGGATACCGGCATGGATATAGCCGATGTTAAAACGAAAAGACTGGAGCTGGGAAATGAGACGCACCAGCTGTTCGAAACGCTCCAGAAGATCAAGTCCTATGAGGATCGGATGTTCGGGGACGGTGTGGCTGACAGGAGGGGGAAGAAGTGAAGAAGAAGACCGTCAAGAAGCCCTCCAGATACATCCCCGAACGGATCAGGATGGTCATACGCAGCTTCGCCATATCGCACAAGGATGGGTACGACGACAGGTCGCTGGCGCTCCTCAAGGCCTATCTGCACGACAGGAAGAACTTCGACCTTGACGATAAGGGATTGAAGGGGGTGATCACGAAGGAGGCCAGGGGGATCAAGACCGAGGCGGTCCTTCGGGAGATCGATTCAATACTCTTCTCCACCAAGGAGGAGGCGGCGACGATCAAGCTGGGATCGCCCTTCTGCAGGGATTGCGGGATGTTCAAGAACCACAGGAAGGAGTGCCCTTACTGCGGATATCACGAGATGACGGTGTGAGGTGTGGACATGGTCGGCGATATCGTTATCAACTCCGCAGTCGGCGAGGGCGTCACCGCCGTATCGGACAACCTCATGCTTGTACTGATCGTGCTGGGCATCTCGATCCTGCTCATTGCGATGATCCGGACCTTGGATGTCATCGACGGATACAGGCAGAGGGTCAAACTGGACGACCTTGACCAGAGGAGGGAGAAGCTGGTAAACTACGCCAAGGTACAGAAGAGGCGCGCCCTGAGGGACGCCATGACCGGCCTGAAACCGGAGGAGAGAAGGCATCTGTACTCCATCTGGGAGGATAACGCGGTGGTCTCCAGGAAGGCATTGTACAGGCTCAACGAGCTGGAGGAGAGGACCCGAAGGGCCGAAAGGGGTGCGGAGAAGAGATGGGCGGAGGGGAAGCTCGGAGAGCTCAAGGAGACCGAGAGGGAGATATTCCCCGAGGCGTTCGGGAGGGGAAAGTAGGTGGCAAGGAGATCCAACGGAAAGGAGGTCCTCTTCAACAGGGTGAGGTCCTCCATCAAGCCCGTGAGAAAGCAGGGGGACCTACCAGAGGAGGACCTGGAGTCCATGGACGGGTTCAAGTGCGATCTCTGCCTGGACGTTATAAAGAGAGCTCAGCTCCTCCAGTGCCCCTTCTGCGGCAGATGGATATGCAGGAAACAGTGTTACAGCTTTGATGAGATGGTCTGTCTCTCCTGTGCGGGGGTCGTCAGGCTGATGAGGGAATCCATGGTACTGGGTTCTCTTGGAGAGATAGAGGAGTCCCCTAAAAAGGAGTAGATCGTCTGTCTTCGATGTAGGGACGGAAGTAACGGTTTTTTTTTATCTACTCTACTGCATTCACTTCTTCAGCTTTCCTATTCATTGAGCAAGGAACATTTAGTGTTGGTGCCTCGGTTTAATAATGTCGATTTGAACGTGATAGGTTCACATATCCATCTTGTGATCCCAACTGTTTTTGGAGTTGGATGTGAAGCTTTGGCGGGTCTTCGCATGAGGCCCGCTTCGCATCCTTAAATGTCATTTTGATGAAAAGCAATTATCCCAAGGATTGGAAAGAAATTGACCAACACATTATGTTCCATGCTCTATAATTAATGGAGGTTTTATACAAAGAATATAATTGAAGATAGTATTTGCATAGAAATCTTTGGGGAAGTAATTATGATTTCATCTTAAATTATAGGAAAAGAGATATAAAATGATTACCTTTGTTAGATGGCTTAAGTTAAAAGGAAAGAGTTAGGAAAAATATCATGGTGAGGGTGAACAAAATGGATCAAAAAGTTACTATTGCATTAACAATATTATTAATATTATTGCCATTATTCGGAATCATCTCATTTGTGAATGATGTTAATGGGTCGATATTTGGAGATGAAATTAACTTAACCAATGATGATCTTGATCAATTCAATCCAAATCTCTATGAAGATCGTATTGTTTGGACTGAGTACAACGGACGCCCAAAAATATTTCTAATGGATTTAGAAAATAATCAAAAAACAAAGATCTCCTCTGACCAGGACTACCATTATAATCCAAGAATTTACAAAGATGACATCGTTCATTGTGATGAAAGAGAGTGTGAAATCGATATTTATTTATATAATATTACAACCGGCCAGGATGTACAAATATCAACTAAATTTTCAACAGAAATGAGTCCTTCAATATATGGCCAATATATTGTATGTTCGACTACTTCTGAGGTTTTTTTATATAATAAATACGATAAAAAAGATGTCCAAATTTCAAATAACCAATCAGCACCGAGTAAACCACAAATATATGAAGATAAGGTAGTATGGAGCCCCATGTACGGTGGAGACAAAGATGTATATATTTATGATATTACTGAAAAAACCCTAGATCAAGTCAATATTAGCACCTCGAATCAAACGTATCCTGTAATCTACAAGGATAAAATTTTATGGATAGATGATAGAAATGGAAATGATGATATCTATTTGTATAATATCACCTCGGAAACCGAGACGCAGATAACATCTGATCCATCGACTCAAAAAGATCCTGTTATCTATGAGAACCGGATTGTCTGGGTTGATGAACGGAATGGAAATGATGATATCTACTATTATGATCTCAACACGGGTATTGAAACTCAGATAACTTTTGACGAAGCCCGTCAAAATGATCCAGAAATCTATGGGGACAGAATAGTTTGGGTGGATTATCGAAATGATAACACGGACATTTATATGATCCTTTTTGATCAGGATAATGATGGTATCATCGATTCGGATGATGAATTTCCACAAGACCCCAACGAATGGATAGATACAGATGAGGATGGCTACGGTGACAATGGTGACCAATTCCCGTTAAACCCATACGAATGGAACGATACTGATGAGGATGGAGTGGGAGACAATAGTGATAAGTTCCCGCTTGATCCATTCGAGTGGAACGATACAGACGAGGATGGTGTCGGCGACAATGGTGACCAATTCCCGTTAAACCCATACGAGTGGAATGATACAGATGAAGATGGTGTAGGAGATAACGGTGATATCTTCCCGTTTGATCCATTAGAATGGAATGACACTGATGAGGATGGTGTAGGAGACAACAGCGATGTGTTCCCGCTTGATCCAGAGGAATGGAATGATACAGATGATGATGGAGTGGGAGACAACAGCGATGTGTTCCCGCTTGATCCATTCGAATGGAACGACACAGATGAGGATGGAGTGGGAGACAACAGTGATGTTTTCCCGCTCGATTCATCCGAGTGGAACGATACTGATGAGGATGGAATAGGAGATAATTCTGATGCATTTCCTGAAGATCCTAATGAATGGAATGACACAGATGAGGATGGAGTGGGAGACAATGGTGACATCTTCCCATTAGATCCAAATGAGTGGAACGATACTGATGGAGATGGCATTGGAGACAATTCTGATGCATTTCCAATAGATCCATCAGCATCTATCGACACCGATGGAGATGGATATCCGGATCAATGGAATGAGGATAAAAGTGAGTTGGATTCAACCACCGGATTAGTATTGGATGAATACCCAGATGATCCAAACAAATGGGAGAGAGAAAAAGAGAAAGAAACACCGATCATACCGATGATCATTGGAGCGGTTTTCATCTTTGTCATTATTGTTGTTGTGCTTGCACCAATTCTAATGAAGAAAAAGAAGGATGATGAAGAACGGATATCAGATGAAGTCCCACAGACTCCTCTTGATGAAAATCCAATGCCAGAAGAGGCATCAATAGAAAGTGAACTTGAGCATATTAATACAAAAGGATCTAAATGAGGTGAACAGCCGGGTGAACGTTGCCTAATACCCCGATAAAAGGAAACGATCACTCTGTTTATTACTCAAATGAGTTTTTCACTTGCCATTGACATCCGTGGGTGTGAGGGCGTTCAATCCCAAACCTTATCTACCTTGATTACACTGGATAATCGGGTATCAATTTGACCGTTATCGTACAGAATCCGCTCGATGTGATAATCGCACTGGATGTCGAGGATGAGATCTCGGGGGACGCCATGTTCTGCCTGGCCGACGCCATGGATGGATACGAGATCGAGAAGGGGCTGGAGAATGAGATAGTGGTGGATATCATCGAGATATCCTCCGCCGGCGTGTTCGCAGTACACGTGATACCCCAGCAGAAGCTCACCTACGATCAGATAATGGCGTTCATCAACGACATGGTCACAACCGCCCTCAAGAGGGAGGATATCCCTGCGGAATCCTTCAAGGTGAAGAAGGTGATGTTCCGCCCCGCAACCATGGGCACCCCCTCGGAGACGGTGGAGGGGCTCGATGAGCTCAAAAAGAAGGTGGATACCCTCTGGAAAGGCTTCAGAAAGGAGGACTTGAAACCCTATGTTTGATCATCTCCCGGGGGGTCCCATGACCTCCGATGAGGAAGGAAGATGGGAGTACCGTTTCGAGACGATCGACGGTACGGCAAGGTCCGGATATTTCATCAAGGAGCAGAGCAGGCTCCGCCTCCCCGTAGTTTTCGACCTGAAGAACGTGGGCGGGGACTCGCCCCTGGCGGTCGGGACCTCATCCACCTCCACCTGGGAAGGCGTTGAGATACATGTGAAC
>JAUVLN010000295.1 GCA_030600725.1 Thermoplasmatota archaeon
AGGAATGCCCTTGCCAGCACCGGCCTTTCGAAGATGGATGCCAGTTTCAGAACGTCGAACTCTGGTTCCGAGAGTTCCTTCAGGACCTCCTCACCCAGATACTCCTCGAACTCGGTTATGGCGATAGGGGATTCCGGGGACGTTGTCTCGGAATAGAGTTCCAGGGCAAGAGGGTGTCCACGCGTGATCCTCATGGCATTCTCGTATTCGGTCGTGGGGATGCCCTTCTCACCTAGCAATGCATAGGCACTATCCCTCTCCAGCCCCTCCAGCTCTATCTCCGTGATATCGTCAGAGATGAGCAGGTCCTTTTTCCCGTAGAAAGTGGGCTTTGTCCTCGTGGCGATCATGAACTTGATATCGTCCTCATCCGTCAATCTCCCCCGGATGATCGAGAGGAGCCTGTTGATAGATTCCGGTCCCCTGTGAAGGTCGTCGATCATGAATATGGGCGAGAGGCCCCTGCATCCTTTCAGGAACCTCGTTATGGATTCGTTTATATCGACCCTCACCCCCCTCCTCACGTGATCGTATAGTTTGGTTCTGCCGTGTCCATTGAGGAAATTTCCCCATTCCGAGAGGAGGTTCTCCGGCCCCATCCATTCGTTCATCACCGTCCATTTCATGGGCCTGCTTCTGTTGTTGAACGATATCCTTCCCATCAACGCGGTCTTTCCCCCGCCCGCGATGGATTTGATAATGATGAAATGTCCCCCGCGGTCCCTTAGTGCCTCGGTTATGGTATTGATCTCTTTCTCCCTTCCGAAGAACAGTCTGTTCACTGGCGTGGAGGAGGCCGTCTCATCAGCACCATCCTCCGCCTCGAAGTTGAAGAGGTTCACCTCGCTTCCGTTGTAGAATCGGGTGAAGAGCTCATGGGGAGATATCCTCCTCTCCATCTTCCTGCCCAGCATGAGAAGTGCCTTCCCCACGGACCTCTGCTTCAGCTGGCCGTCCTCCGACCTTATGATAATGCTCCTTTTGGTGATCTCCTCGATGTTATCTTCCACATCGTCGATCCCCTTCCTGGAAAGGAAATAGGCTTTTTTACGCCTTCCCGCCCCCTTGATATGGGCACTTCTGGATTCAATGAGCTTCTCCGAGTCAAGCTCCGAGAGGGCCCTGGAGACGTGCGTCTGCCTGAGATCCAGCTCCCTCCCAATGCCCGATTGGGTGATGATATCGGGAACCTCGAAGGAATCTGCAAACCTCATGTTATCATGAAGTAGTAACAATATCCGCCTTGGAACGGATATCCTGATAGCCATATCCTTCCTTGAACCCATATACTCGATCTGAAAATGATGTATCCTGACTTAAATGGTTTTGCACTACAGTGTATATTTTGATCTGTTTTGGTATAATTTTCAAATAACATCTAACGGGGTTTATATAATCCGCCGGATAGTTTTCCAGATAGATCGTCTGGAGTGAACAAGATGAAATTCAAAAAAGGATCGATGGTGTGTGTTTTCACGGCCATGTTGATGATGACCACGATGTTGTCCATGTTGGAAGCAGGGGATAGCATGCCGGCAAGGGCTACCCCCACCCTTTCATATGGAGGATATGGTTACGGCACCATGTACGAGGACTCGTTCTTCAATTTCACCGTATATTATATTGATATGGATGGGGATGCACCCCTTTATGCCAATGTTACCATTGACCAGATAGGCCACGCCATGAGCAACTCATACGGCTCTACCAATTACACAAGGGGAGTGAATTATCATTACAATACAACCCTGACGGCGGGCACCCACTCATACTCTTTCTGGTTCTATAACAACAAAGGAGAGGAGGTGCTGGATCCCGCGGCCGGTTCATACTCCTTGACGGTCCTATCGAGGAACGAATCCCTTCCAACGTTAACGAATCCATCATTTTCTCCCGTGAGGCCCGTGAAGGGAACACCGGTGAACTTCACGGTGACATATACGGACCTGGATAACGATCCGGCGACGGCCGTGAAGATCATCATTGATTATTCCAACAGCACGATGCTCGACGGCTCGTTCGGTGATGGGTCCTACCCACAGATCGGAGTGCCATATTACCACAACATCACGCTGAACGAGGGCAACCACAGCTACTGTTATTGGGCCAAGAACTCGGCGAATGAGACCGTGAGGCTTCCAACCTCGGGAATGTACAATATGTACGTGGCCCCTGACTCCGGATCAGGGAACATACCGATATTGTACAATCAGCAGGTCTCACCGTCGAATCCCACAGCCGACGATAACATCACCTTCTCGATCTACTACAAGGATATCGACAACGACGCCCCGGATTACGTTCGGATCCATATCTGGCCTACGAATCAATCCATTGACCCTAATTACACATACAATATGACCGGTACGGGATCATCCTATTCCTCTGGCGTACAGTTCAGATATACGACGAGGTTGACCTCGGGGGTTTACAATTACTATTTCACGACCGAGAGCAACGAGGACCTCGTTTACCACGGAAACTATTCACTGTCAGTCGAATCAACCTCGAACAGGGCCCCGATCCTGAGCAACCCACAGGTCTCCCCCTCGAACCCTTCGTCCACCGACACGATCAATTTCACGGTGACCTATCAGGACCTGGACGGGGACGCCCCCACATATCTGAAGTTGATACTTGGACCGACGATCTACCTGGAGCGCAACACCCCCATGCCTGAATACGCAATGACCATTGTGGGGACGTCCTATTCGAGTGGGGTTGTGGCTTATGAGGTATTTCAGCTGGCACCCGGCAACTACTCGTACAGATTCATCACAGCCTCAAATGGAGAAGTTGATGGGATACCACGCGGCCAGGTGAATTCATCGATCGGTTATTATTATACCCTATATGTCAGGAACGGCTCCTCGTCCAACAGCGCGCCCCAGCTGCTGAGCCCCTCCGTATCGCCCGCGAGGCCTTCTTCAGGTCAGCTGGTTACCTTCAGCGTC
>JAUVLN010000016.1 GCA_030600725.1 Thermoplasmatota archaeon
CCTCTTTCCCAGGACAGTTACAGCTATCTCCCTCTCCTTGCAGAGGATCTTTACCTCCTCCTCGAGATAGGGCTCCAGCTCCTCGACGATTATGATCAGGTCCTCCTCCTGGCAGAACTCGGATATCATATCCTCAGGGAGCGGATTTGTCATGCCCAGCTTCAACACCCTTACCTCAACGCCAAGCTCCACGTTCTCCAGCATCTCCATGATGTAATTGTAGGCAACTCCCGATGTGATCAGACCCACCTTCTTTCCGGGGCCGATATTCTTCTTCCCGGGAACCACAACTTTATTGAAGGGGCTTATCTCAGATTCGTCCCTCATCTTCTTTATAAGTTCCAGAAGGTGAAGATGCCTGGCCCTTGCATGGGCAGGTACCGTGACGAACCTCTTCATGTCCCTCTTGAATTCCACATTGCCGGAGGGGGGCCTAATATCACCCAGTTCGATGACCCCACGAACATGGTTCATCCGGGTTGTGGTCCTGAACAACACAGGCTCCTCGAACTTCTCGGAGATGTCGAAGGCATATCTCATCATCTGCCTCGCCTCATCCGGGTTGGAAGGCTCCACCATGGGAACCCCCGACATCTTGGCGAAATACCTGTTATCCTGTTCGTTCTGCGAGGAATGGCACTGGGGGTCGTCAGCTGACAACACAACGTATCCCCCTCTAACCCCCGTGTAGGCCATGGTCATGAAGGCATCCGAGGCGACGTTCAGACCAACGTGCTTCATGAATGAGAACGCCCTCACGCCAGCCACAGCAGCCGCGCCGGCGATCTCGAAGGCGACCTTCTCGTTGGCGGAGAACTCGAAATAGATCCCAGCATCCTTTGACATCTTATGGAGGGTATTGCCTATCTCGGACGACGGGGTGCCTGGATAGGTGGCGGCTACCCTGCATCCAGCCTCCACGGCACCTCTCACAATGGCCTCGTTGCCCAGGAGTATCATCTTCTTTCCCGGCTCATCTGTCAGTAGCTCGTGCATTCCTTTCACCTTTCCATTATAAATTATCCTTACTCGCGTTTGTCGATCCGGGCCAGGTCCGTCACTGGGACGATCCGGCCTTCTTTTGGGTAAACTCCTCAAGGTGGAGGAGGTTTTCGTAGGCAGTATCCAGACCCGCCTCGACCTTGGCGATAAGGTCGTCAGGCATGTGTCTGAAACGGCCCTGCTTCATCAGGTACTCCTTGAGGGGGGTCTTCTTGGGTTTCATAGTGATCCTGTAGACCCCGTTCTCTATCTCGAAGAGATTGAAGGCCCTCGTTGAAAGCGCCTCTTTGGTGATACTCACGGTGAGGGCCGGGTCCATCTTCCATCCGGTGGGACAGGGGGAGAATATCTGTATGAATTTCGTCCCCTTGATGGAGAGTGCCTTCTTCACCTTCCTGATGAGATCCTCGGGGTAACCTGTGGTAGCCGTGGCGATGTAGGGGATGCCGTGGGCAGCCATTATCGCGGTCACGTTCTTCTTGGGGGATTTCTCCCAATCCCCTTTCACACCCACAGGTGTAGTGGTCGTCCACGTTCCAAGAGGCGTGGATCCGGACCTCTGAATCCCGGTGTTCATGTAAGCCTCGTTGTCGTACATGATGTAAAGGACATCGTCTTCCCTGTCAGCCGTTCCCGACAGGGCCTGGATCCCGATATCCGCCGTGCCGCCGTCCCCGGCGAAACCTATGACGTTGATGTCCTCCTGTCCCAGGGCGTCCAGGGCTGCTCTTATTCCCGATATGGATGCTCCTGTGGTCTCAAAGGGGGTATACAGTTCGGGTACCTGGAGGCAGGTATTGGGCCAGACGCCGGGCATGACCGCCCAGCAGCATGCGGGTATGGAAAGGATCGTCCTCTTGCCCGCGGCCTTCAATACGTATCTCATGGCCTGCGTGGCCCCGCATCCGAGACATCCCATGTGTCCGGGCGACATCAGCTCTTCCTCGGGTATAGTGAGTTTTGCCATCATAATCACCTCCTACATCTCCTCCTTGGGGGTACTTCCATCAAGCAGACCCCACCAATGTATCTCGCCTTCCTCACCGTAACCGTTTTCCTGGACCTTCTCGAGGTCGTCAAACAGCGATCTGATGTGCCTGGGGATGACATCCCTGCCACCAACACCGATAACGTAGTTCTTGGTGAAGGGTGGGTTAGTGTGGTTGTATAGCTGGGCGTTCACCTCGTTGTAGAGGGGACCTCCCTGTCCGAAGGTGTAGGTCCTGTCCATGACGCCGATAGCCTTGACCCTGTCTGCGAGGTATCTCACCTCTTCGAACGGGAAGGGCCTGAGGATCCTCAGCCTGGCGATGCCCACCTTCCTGCCCTCATTCCTCATGTCATCCACAACATCCTTGGCGGTTGACATCATCGTCCCCGCGCCAAAGAGGATGAACTCCGCATCATCGCAACGGTACATGTCCATCATTCCGCCGTAGGACCTGCCGGTGAGCTCCTCCCACTCCCTGTCAACCTTCCGAATAAGGTCCCTGGCCATGTCCATGGATTTTGCCATCTTGGCCCTGAACTCCATGTACTGAGGGGGCATTACAAGCGATCCGAAGCCCTTGGGATCGTCAACATCGAGCTTTTCCTTTGGGTTGAACGGGGGCAGGAACCTGTCCACCATCTCCTGGTCCGGAACATCCACCGGCTCCGAGGTGTGGGAAAGGAAGAACGCGTCCTGGTTGATAAGGGCAGGAAGCATGATGTCGGGGTCCTCGGCGACCTTGTGCGCCATTATCACGGTATCGAGTATCTCCTGGTTGTTCTCGCACCAGAATTGTATGATGCCGGTATCCCTCTCGGCCATCGCGTCCTGGTGGTCGGCCCAAACGGACCACGGCGGACCCATGGCCCTGTTGACATTCACCACAACGACCGGTGTTCTTGCGCCTGCGGCCCACATCAGCACCTCGTGCATGAGGGCAAGTCCATGTGAAGATGTGGCGGTGAAAGCCCTGGCCCCTGTATTGCAGGCTGCCACGGCAGCTGCCATGGCGGAGTGCTCCGATTCCACCTTTACGAATTTCGCCTCCATCCGTCCCTCGGATATCAGATCGGCTATTCTCTCCACGATAGTTGTCTGAGGTGTGATCGGATACGCCGGGATGACCTGCGCCCTTGCAAGCATTGCACCGTAAGCCGTCGCCTTGTTCCCGGTTAGTAGCTCTTTAACCATATTCATCACACCTCATTTGTTCTCCGGTATCATCTCGATACATTTCACGGGGCACACGTTCGCACAGATACCGCAGCCCTTGCAGTGATCGTAATCGTAGACAGGCCCGTTCTCGCTTATGGCGATAGAGACATCCGGGCAGAATTTCCAGCATGACCAGCATTTTATGCATTTCTCCGTATCACATATGGGTCTGAAAGCCCTCCAACCCCCGGTCTTGACGACGGTGGAGTTGACGGTGTTTATCGGGGTTATCGGGATCTCATCCATTGTTCCTGGCATATCATGCACCTCCGGATACCTTTACACGATCATATGCATCCCTGGCGGCCTGAGCGTTCCTCTCCGCATATCTGGGAAGTGTCAAGATGGCATCCACAACGGACTCTTTCTTCACCACGCCGCTCACCTTTGCAAAGGCCCCCACGATCGCCGTGTTGACTATGGGCTGGAACTTGGATCCAAGCTTGTTATCGATGGCAACCTGGGTTGCATCGATACAGGCGGCCCTCTTCACGCCGAGCCTCTCTGCGACCTCATCGGGGTCATCCCTGGTGTTGACCAGGACCAGTCCGTTCTCCTTCAACCCCTCGGTGACGTTGACCGCCGATATCAGAGATGCCTCAAGTATGATCACGTAATCGGGCTGGTAGATCATGGCCTTGTTCCTGATATGCTTGTTATCGATCTTGGTGAAGGCGGTTACCGGGGCGCCTCTTCTTTCGACGCCGAAATAGGGGAAAGCCTGCACATCGTTATCTTCGCGGAAGGCTGCATCGGCAAGTATCTTGGATGCGACAACCGCTCCCTGTCCACCTCTTCCGTGGAAACGTATCTCTATCATGGGATTCCTCCAGCATGTAAAATGGGAAACAAGGAAGAGGTTTGAACGAAGAGATCGGGGGTAGGTTCTATCCCTCGGACCTATCTCATGTCTTCCCATTTCTCCCTAAAAAGAATTAGGGAATAGGGATATAGAAAAGGCCTAAATTAAGGTTACGGTAATGATCTTATACATTACATAGAGGCGGATATCCAGCTCAGGAGGATAGGCCGAACTTCTCTATCGCCATCTCCAGAAGCTTGAACTTCCGTATCTTCCCTGACTGGGTCATGGGATATTCGTCGACGAACCACACATATTTCGGAACCTTGAAATTGGCCAGATTCACCTTGCAGTGGTTGATAATGTTGTCCACCGTCGGGTTCATCCCTTCGGTCACCTTGATCACTGCGAGGCCCACCTCCCCGAACCTGGGGTCGGGGACGCCCAATACCGACACGTTCTCCACGGCGTGAAGCTTGAAGAGGAACTCCTCTATCTCCCTGGGATAGACGTTGAAGCCTCCGCAGATGTACATGTCCTTCTTCCTGCCAACGATCTTGATATATCCCCTATCATCCCTTACGGCGAGGTCCCCGGAGTGGAGCCAACCCTCCTCGTCGATCGCCTCGGCCGTTGCCTCATCCTTCTTGAAGTATCCCTTCATGATGTTGTAGCCCCTCGCCATCAGCTCACCCGTTTCACCGGCGGGCACCTCCTTACCGTCGTCATCAAGGATCTTGACCTCCTGTTCCGGAAGCGCCCTTCCAACCGTCTCGACCCTGTCCTCTATCCTATCATTGAGATCGGTCATGGTGATGACGGGTGAGGCCTCCGTCAATCCGTAGGCTATCACTATGTTGGCACCCATCTTGTTGCTGGCGCCCTTCATCACTTCCACGGGGCACGGGGCTCCGGCCATCACACCTGTCCTTACGTTGTTGAGTTCGAAGTGCTTCTTTTTCAGGGCTTCAAGGTAGCCGATGAACATGGTGGGCACGCCGTGTACGATGGAGATGTTGTATGTATCCATGTGCCTGAGGGCCTGCTCTGCATCATATGAGGGCATCGGCACCATACCGCTTGAAGCGGAAACGCAGGCAGTAATGCCTATAACACAGCCGAAGCAGTGGAAGAACGGGACGACGATCAGTGCGACGTCTTTGATATCCTGCCTCATCACCTCCGCAACCTGCTGACCGTTCCTGGATATGTTCAGATTCGTGAGCATCGCTCCCTTCGGCTCTCCCGTGGTCCCCGAGGTGTAGAGGATGAATACGGTATCCTCCTCTTCTATTGCGGACACTATATCCTTCAGCTTATCATCATTGACGAAATCTGCTCCCAGATCAAGCACGGACTGGAATGTGTACATCCCATCGCTGAGCCCATCTCCAAGAACTATGATCTTTCTCAATTTCGGGATCTTCCCCCTCAGTTTGTCAAGGGTCTCCACATAATTGATATTGAGGAATTCCGAGGTCATTACCAGGGCGGTCGCCTCGGAGTTGTTCATGATGAAGTCGACCTCCTTGACCTTGTATCGGGTGTTCATCGGAACGATAACGCCCCCCATCCTGGCTATGCCGAAGTAAGCGACGATCCACTTGGGGTAATTGGGCATATAGAGGCCCACCCTGTCCCCTTTCTCGATGCCCATTTTCAGGAGGCCGGAGGCGAAGGCGGATGCCAGTTTGTCAAGCTCCTTGTACGTGAGGGTACAATCCTCATAGAATATGGCGATCCTGTTGGGATCGTTCTCTGCCGCATACCTTAGAAGATCTGATAGGGTATATTTCCTGTTCTTCATCGAACCTATCTCCTGTGCTTGGGGACGACCTAAGGGAAACTAAACCAAATACTTTATTCCATAATCTTTTCGATCTGGAATAGAAAAAATAGAAATGCCCTGAGATCAGGGCATCCCTAGTACGGTTCGAAATAGAGGATGTCCTTCATGGTCCCTTCTCTCTCTTTCTTGGGCCTGAGCTTTGCCTTGACCATCATCCCGGTGAGGTCCATTCCAAGCATATCCGTCTTGATACGCCCGAGCATTGCCCCATCGGTCTCGTCGATCTCGATCAGCGCCATGACAACAGGTTCCTCGAGAGGTTCATTGTGGGCATCCATCATGGCAGTTGTATTGGTCCTGATGACACCCTGTGCCTTGACCTCAACCCAGTTCTCATCCGGGATTCCGCAGAAGCAATCCTCGCAGTAGAGCCTGGGAGGGATGAAGACCACTCCACATTCCGGGCACATGGATGCAAGGAAGGTATCCTTCTTCATCAGGTGTTTGAAGAACTTGTCACCAGCCACTCCATTCGAGTAGAAGTAATCTGCCTGCATGTCCCCGTTCCAATGCATTGGGGTTGTGGGATCCGTCTGTTTCTCCAGGAATGTCATTTCTTTCCACCTCCTTTAAGGGGTTTGAAGTACTTGATATCGGTGATGGCCCCCTCCCTCTCCCTGGGAGATTTCCAGACGGCCTTTACCTTCATTCCTATGTGTATCTCGTCCTTGGTCATCTCCCCGAAGTAGTGCATGAATCCATGCAGGGGCGAAGCTCCGTCAATTGATATCACTCCGATAAGTATTGGTTTCTTGATCCTCCTGGCATCGGAGTCAAGATAGGAGATCGAGAACGTCTCGATCGTACCGGTATCCTTCAATTCTATCCAATTATCGGTTGGACCGTAGCAATGTTCGCAGAACATTCTGGGAGGTACGAGGACCCGATCGCATTTTATGCATGTTCTGCCCAGTATCTTTCCATTTTTCAGGCCCACAAGGAACTTGCTCATGGCCTGGCCGAGGCTCCAACTGTACTGGATCTCTGGCTCCCACCATGTGTATGAGATCTTATTTTCAACTATGTCCTTCGTGGAAACACGTGTTCCAGGCGCATAACCCGGGGATCCTTCGATCTTCTTTGCCATTATCATCCCCTCCTCAGTACTGCTACGGTGGCCATCTGCATGATGTCACCCCATGCTTGTCCGACACCAACCAGGGGGTCTCCCGGGATCTGACGCTTGCCAGCCTTTCCGGCGAGCTGCCAGTAGAGCTCGCAAACCTTCTGTCCCATGGTCGCTGCGATCGGATTGCCCACTCCCATCAAGCCTCCTGAAGGACACATCGGCATATCGCCGTCCCTCTCGGTCACACCTTCCCTTGTAAGTATAGGTGCTTCACCCTTGTTACAGAGGAGCAGACCCTCCATATGGTGCAGCTCCTTGTAGTCGAAGGGATCGTAGGGCTCAGCGAAGTCTATGTCCTTTCTGGGATTGTGGATCCCCGCCATCTTGTAGGCCATCCTGGCAGCGTTGGCGACATACCGCGGGAAGCAGAGGTCCCTGTTCGTCCACATCGTGGAATCGATGTTCCATCCGACACCGTCTACCCAGACGGGATCGTCGGTGAACTGCCGGACCTTATCTTTCGAGCAGAGTATGAGTGCCGAGGCACCATCGCTTGGAGGGCTGATGTCCAGTCTCTGGACCGGCCATGCCATCATCTCGGAGTTGAGGACGTCCTCGATGGTGATCTTCTCATCGGGGAGCTGGGCGCATGGATGCCCGACAGCGTTCCTCTTATTCTTCACAGCCACCCTTGCAATGTCCTCTTTCTTTATGTTGTACTTCGTCATGTACCTGTTCATCTCCATGGCGAAAAGCCATACGAGGTTTGGGGCCAGGGGCCTGTCAAGGATCGGATCCCAGATATGCCTGAAGGCGGTCTGGGGATGGGGGTAGCAGTTCCCCATCTTCTCCTCGCAGACCACAAGGGCGATATCAGCGACACCGGATGCAACATGCCACCATCCCGCTATAGGTGCAAATACACCGGTTCCGCCGCCGTTGAATACCCTGACGTAGGGTTTTCCTGCTCCTGCCGCACCATCAAGGAGGTTCTCACCCTTCTGGTGTATACCATCGAACGCGTCAGGGGCACTTCCCATGACGACCATGTCGATATCTTTCTTCGTGATCCCGGCCTCTTCCAACGCCATCTTGGTAGCCAGGTATGAAAGCTCCTTTCCGGTCTCTTTGAGCCTTCTCTGGAAGACGGTCATTCCTGCTCCAATTACCGCAACATCGTTCATATTACGCACCTCCCCTTTCGAAGATCGCAACAGCTCCACTGCCGGATGGGATCCCTCGCCATGCCTGGGCAAGGCCCACTTTGGCATCCGAGACCTGCCTCTTGGCAGCATGACCCCTGAGCTGGGTTATGATCTCGAGGGCCTTCTGCATGCCCGTTGCCTCGAAGCAGTTTCCTATTCCAAGGGACCCACCGGACATATTGGTCGGAATGGTTCCGTCCCTGGCAAGTTCACCTTCCATAAGCATCTGACCTGCCTCTCCCGGCCGAGCGATGCCTATTGCTTCAAGGTGCTGCAGCTCCTTGTAGGAGAACCTGTCGTCCACCTCAACAACATCGATCTGTTTCCTTGGTGAAGTTATACCTGCCATCTTGTATGCCATCTGGGATGCTTTGGTAGCATAATCAGCGAACATTCCCCTGGTCGACAACCATGGGGTTTCGGATGACCAACCGAACCCGGAGAGGTAGATCGGATCAGCTCCCAGATCCCTGGCCGTCCTCTCATCCGCAAGAACGAATGTGATGGCACCATCTACATTTGGACTGATATCCAGCTTCTTCAGGGGTGAGAAAAGATATTCCGATCCCATCACGTTCTCAACGGAGATCTTTGCCTCGTAATCAGCGAGAGGATTGAAGAACGCGTTCATCTTGTTCTTCACAACAACCTCTGCACACTCCTCCTCCGTGGTGCCGGTCGTACTCAGATAGTTCTGCATCTCCATGCCCGCAAGGAAATAGGGATGTACCCTCTGTTTCTCCTTGGTGCTGCCGACTAGCGGTTTTGGATCTTCCTTTGGATACTCTGGTGAGCCTCCATACCAAGGTCTTTCGACCGGTCCAGTTACAGGTCTTTCAAAGATAGGATCGAAAGCATGGAGAAGGATATCGCCCATTGTAAGGAGGTCGGATATCTTGCTGTGTGACTCGATCGAGACCACATCCATCAAACCTGTCTTGATCTGCATGTAAGCAGTTCCCAACCCGTAAAGTCCATCTCCGCAGACCGTACAGCATGGCCTGAGCACCGCGCCGATCTGGTCGGGAACGAACTCATCGAAGATACTGAAACCCTCCAGATAATCCTCGGCACATGTAATGAAACTGTCAACGTCCCTTCGGGGGTCCACCCCGGCATCGACGTAGGCCTTCTGGCAGGATTCGTACATAAGTTCCTTCCATTCAACATCCGGGGTGATGGAATTGAAATCAGTGTGACCGATCCCGATCACGCATACTTTTCTACTCATTTATTCACCTCTACATTATATCTTGTTCCCAAACACAACTCCAAAGGATCCAGAGAAGCCCTTCCTTGACCATCTTCCTTTGGGGGGAAGTTGATAGCCAGGACGTATTCTAATCCCTTCAGATCGCATTCGTTAAACAGGATACTGATTAAAAATCCTTTCCTTTCTCAACCGAAATGTTGGTTGGTATTTAGGTTCCAGGGATCATCTTGCCAGATTTATTTGCCAATGATGATCCCATCGGGGTCGATATCTTTGAGTCGGGCGAGTTCCTCATCAGTGGGCGCCGGAGAGATCGTGACATCATCGGGTATGATCAGGTCGAAACCTGTGTTCTCCCTGACCTGATCCACCGTGACACCCGGGTGGACGCTGATGAGCTTCATCCTGCACGTCTCCTCATCGAAACCCATGAGGGCAAGGTTGGTTATCACTCTGAACGGGCCTGTTCCTCTTGGGAGGCCCGCTTCTTCCCTTGCACCTGGTCCGTCAATGTATCCGGGAGTGGTAATGAAGCTTACCCTCTCGGGTAATTTTGCTTTGTTGTGCATGGCGATGATGATGGTCCTCCAGGATAATGAACCGAAGTCGTTTGCTCCTCCGCTCCCTGGAAGCCTGACCTTGGGAGAATCATGACCCCCAATGACGGTGGAGTTGATGTTTCCATACATATCCACCTCGGCCCCTCCAAGGAATGCATAATCTATCATTCCCCTCTGCCCTGTCTCCATGATCCCGGCAAGACCGGTAGCAGCCACAGCCTTGTGGGCACATCTGGAATCACCCACGGAGATGGGCAGGGTCGGAACTTGTGGGGCCATGCTCCCTGCCTCGAAGAAGATTATGAGTTTGGGAGCATGTGTCTTCTGGGCAAGAAGGCTCGCGATCATGGGTAGGCCTGTACCCACCCCTACGATTTTGCCGTCTTCCAGTTGATGGGAAGCTACGGTTGCCATGAGTTCTATTGAAGTGTATGATGTCATCTTAATTCCTCCAGCCGTCTCAGCTCATTCAGCTTTTTTGTCCCGACCAGGTCCAGATATTCGTCGAAATCGTTGACAGAGTAGACCCATTTGTCCAGGTAATCCTTCAAGGATCCATCATCCGCCCCGGCCTTGAGATAATCCCTGATGTGTTCCTCGTCGAAATAGTACTCATGCGGCATGTTGCCCGGATGGCTTCCATGCGGAGCCTCGATAACCGCATCCACACAAAAATAGGGGATCGTCGTTCTCTCGGGATCGTTCCTGAAAAAGGTGTCGGGAACGATCCTTTCCGCTGTCACGATGACCCTCTTGGACGCTTTGGCCAGGTCATCATCTTTTACGGTCGTGCCCCGTATGGAACAGTTACCGTACTTATCAGCATAATGGACATGAATGATGGAGACATCCGGCATCAGCGCAGGAAGTGCGACAAGCTTTTGACCCGTGAACGGGCATTCCATCTCCTTCGCAGCACTGTATCTGAATGTGTCGGAGCCGAGTAGGTTCCTTGCCGGCAGGAATGGAAGTCCCATGGCAGCAGCCTTGATCCGCCACGAGAGGGATGCGTTGGTCCATTCAACGCATTTTATCTTTCCTGACTCCACAGCTCTCCTACCGTTCCTGGAGAGCCCCCGTGTCTCATAGGCGAAAGCATAGGCCACATCAACGGCGTCAACACAATCTCCCGCGATCAGAACATCGAGATCGTGGACGGCGGTATGGCCGGAGATCTGGAGGTGTTTTATCCTATGCCTGACTATCTCGTATATAAGAGGCATTGATATCCGGATATGGCCGAAACCCCCTATGGCGAGGTAGGTCCCATCCTTGACATATTTTTCTACAGCTGATCTGACGGTGGTCATCTTGTCAACGAGCCCTCTATCTTTGTTATTTCGGTTCCAATCCCGTATCTCATCCGCCGTGCAGGAGCTTAAAAGTTCCCCTTTACCTTCTTCAAACATTAGAGACCCCGTCCCTTATCGACCCTCCATGTAAATAAAGTTTTGAATGGACCCAGTACACCTTATCCGGAGGTAAATAATATCTGTAATTCCGTCCAACCATGGAAAGATATTACTATCGATCATGGCGTTGGACCCTTGCATTTCTCACGATATGCCTGTCCGTAACGGGACATGAGGTGCTATAATGGATTTCACGTATACCGAAGAACAGAAGATGCTCAAGAACATGGTCAGGGAGTTCGCCCGGAAAGAGATAGAACCACTTGCACACAAGGTGGATGATGAGGAGTATTTTCCATGGGAGAACATCGGGAAAATGGGGGCTCTTGGACTGATGGGCATGACCGTACCTGCCGAATACGGTGGGTCGAAGATAGACACCATGAGCTATGTAATCGCCCTTGAGGAGATAGGGAAGGCATGTGCCTCGACAGGATTGACTGTGGAAGCACATAATACACTGGGAGTTGGCCATATCTACGAGAGGGGAAACGAGGAGCAGAGGAGAAAATATCTGCCGAACCTTCTGAACGGGAAGGGATTGGCCGCGTGGGCATTGACAGAACCCAATGCCGGCTCCGATGCCGCATCAATGCAGACGAACGCGGTAAAGGAGGGGGACGAATGGGTTCTGAACGGATCGAAACAGTTCATCACCTCGGGCAGCATTGCCGAGGTGATAACCGTGATGGCCAAAACCGATAAGGATAAGGGAGCAAAGGGGATAAGCGCCTTCATAGTGGAAAAGGGAACCCCAGGACTGAAATACGGAGGGGAGGAGATCAAGATGGGAATGCGTGGGACTGTAACCTCTCAGCTGGTTCTGGAGGATTGCAGGGTGCCTGCAGAGAACATGATCGGAGAACAGGGGATGGGGTTCATAGGGGCGATGGATATCCTGGACCGGGGAAGGACCGCCATAGCGGCACTTGCGGTCGGACTGGCCCAGGGAGCTCTGGAAGAGTGCATTGAATATTCCAAGCAGAGGGAGCAGTTCGGAAAGCCCATATCCAAGTACCAGGGGATACAATGGATGATAGTGGACATGGCAACGGAGATACATGCGGCCAGATTGATGGTCTATAATGCGGCCAACCTCGAGGACCAGGGAGAGCCCTTCAGCATGGAAGCGTCCATGGCAAAGCTGTATGCATCCGAGATGGCGGTCAGGGCGGCGGTGAACGCTGTTCAGATCCACGGCGGATACGGACTGACCAAGGAGTACGCCGTGGAGAGGTTCTTCAGGGACGTCAAGCTCTACACCATAGGAGAGGGTACATCAGAGGTACAGAGGATGGTAATAGCAAAACGGTTAGGCTTGTGATATCCCGCGAACCACGGGTACCAATTACATTAAATAATCTGTTATAAGTTGGGTTGAACGACATGAAATGGCCAAGCAGGATACTTCACAAGGTTCCCATGATCCTGTTCGGGTTGGTCTCTCTTCTCGTAGTTTTACTGTTCCTTGCACCCGCAACGCTGGATGAGGGGGAGGTGATGGGCCTGGATGGTGGGGCCAATATGGTCGATTACTGGGACCGGTGGTCGGAGATGGGACCTTTCCACATGGTGATGTACACATTCGGTGATTTCAACTGCCATCAGAAGGAGGAGAGGACGATCATCGTAAACGGCAACCAGATGCCGGTCTGTTCAAGGGATGTGGGGATCTTCCTGGGAATGAGTTTCGGATCGCTGATGCTTGTACGGGCAAGGGTTGATGACTCACCGATGGAGACCGGCCTTTCGATACTGCCCGAAAGGTTGACCAAAGGAAGATCCAAAAGGATCAGAGCTGTAATTGGCGTTATGGGGCTCGGTCTCCTTTTTCTACCGACGGCACTGGATGGTGGAACACAGATGATATCATACATGGGCCTCCTTCCGGGTTCCCTATCATACGAGAGCACCAACCCTACGAGGCTGCTGACGGGTTTTCCCACCGGAATGGCCATTGGCCTGATCTATTCGTCCCTTCTGATGGCGCTTTTCTCGAGAAGGGATGACGGCTCGGAACCACTGATCAAAACGTTAGGCTGAGATCTGCTTCATGGGAAGCGGTTTAATATCAGTAGAGGATAGGACCCTGATGACGGATACTGCTGACCCATTAACAGTGGAGGATGATCTTCGGATCATCAATATCATGTTGTGGAGGGAGAGAAGGAGGATAGACGTTTCCATCCGCAATGGTGAAAGGGTGATGGATATACTGAAAAGAGTGGGTTCATCCATCGACGGAACACTTGTATTCGACGGTGATACGCCCCTTCCTCTGGATGAGGAGATCATTGGATCCCCGGAGTTAAAGATCATATCAGTCGCATCTGGAGGATGAGGATATGGAAGAGCCGATCAACCTTTTTGTTCTTGGGACCGCAGGCTGTGGCAAATCCACGTTGGTTGCAGCATATGCCGATTGGATGTACAGGAACCAATATACGACCACCCTGGTCAATCTGGACCCGGGGGTGGAGGCATTAACTTATGAGCCGGATGTTGACGTCAGGGACCTGTTCTCCCTCTCCGAGGTGATGGATGATTACAGCCTTGGACCCAATGGTGCCCAGATCGTCGCCGCTGACATGCTTGCATTGAATGCCAAGAAGCTGAAGGATGACATATCATCCAAGGAAGCACAGTATGTGATATTCGATACTCCGGGTCAGCTGGAGCTGTTCACCTTCAGGGAGGCATCAAAGGAGCTGATGAACGGACTATATCCGAAACGGTCAGCGATGATCTACCTGATAGACCCTTTCAATGCAAGGACCCCTTCGGGATTCATAAGCCAGTTGATGTTATCGAGCCTGTGCAAACTAAGGTTCCAGATACCTTCTATGGATGTCATATCCAAATTGGACATGATCACCTTTGAGGATGAGGAGAGGCTGAAGGGTTGGATAGATTACCCGGAGAGGCTCCTCGACGACGCATTCGTGGAATCCAGTCAAACAGGATCGCTCAACGTGGAGTTGAACATAGGGATACATCGAGCGCTTGATGACATGGGGCAGTTCGGGAACATAAGAAAGGTCTCCTCCTTAACCCAACAGGGTATGGAGGAAATCTACACGTTCGTTCAGATGGCCCTGGGAGCAGGAGAGGACCTGGAGAAGATATGAGAGCTGTTTTCGGGAAATAGTTATTACACCAGGTGTATTATCAGGTCGGTAGGATGAAAGAGGATCTGGAGTTCCTGAAGGAACATAACTGCGGTTTCTGCGGAAAGACATCATGCATAGCTTATGGGATATCTCCGGATGGATCCTGCCCATTCGATAGGGAGGGGTCAAAAAACCGCTGTGAGGACCTGAAGAAAGAGATCCACCGACGGTTCAAACGATCAAGGACATCCCCGGTCCCCAAGGAGATCACCCCCTGTTCGGAGTATACTCGGTTCACACTCGAGACCGTGGTTGAGGACCCCAATGAGACTGGAAAGAACGCGATATTCGAGTCCCATTCGATGGGAATACTATTCAATTCCGGAAATTATGAGGATATTAAGTGGTCGGAGAAACTCGGGTATGGTATGGCGGTGGTGGATGATGACGTCAAACTGATGGTCCATACCAATGGAAAAATGGTCATCAGGAGGGCGTTTGACCGGGATTATGCAGAGGCCCATTTTATAGGTCTCAAGACCCTGATCCTTCCGTCCATATACTGCACGATCACGGGCCAGACCCTCTGGGAGATGTTGGTAGGGGCGCATCTGGTCGGAACGGGTGTTTTCGATCCCGGATGCACGAAGGATTCCGAACAATGCAGATCATCTATCCTATCCCGAATAACGCTGGAAAGCAGGGGCCTTGAAAATGTCATGAGTGGATATACGGAGGAGAACGGAACCACGGGGGCCCGGATGAGGGACGCCATCAAAGATCTCCTGTCCCTAAAAGAAACCTCATCGGAGTCTATTATCGAGCTATTGAGGGATCTTCATAATGTGGTCGGAAACCGGTTGAAGGAGATATCAAGGAAGCTCTTTGGTTTCGACCCTGTGGAGAAGGGGGAATTCCTCGGAAGATCATCTTTCCTTCTATCCGCAATGAGATCCCTGGATGGCCTTTCGGAATGGATGAAAGGGTTGGAAGCTTCGGGGATATTACCTCTGTCGAATGATACCGAGATGATAGTACGATCCTGGGATGGGGGTGGGGGAATAGATGCTGTGGTTGAAGAACTCTCCTCGGATGATGTACTGCGTAACAGATACCTGGGGCTGTTCAAATGTATTCTATTTCTAATGCCTTAGTTTAGAATCGGCTTTGCATTGCATACATTTAAAACATATCCGACATGATCCAAAGAACATTACAAATATTACATTGGGGCTTTACCAAATGATACACCGGTGGGGGGCAGATGAGTATATCCAGGGCAGAACGGTTAAAAAAGGAGCTGGATGGGGCGATCCAGGAGTCAAATTTCGAACTGGCACTTGAGGTGATAGATGACCTGATAGATATTGATCAGGAGAGCGCCATGTTCTGGAATTCAAAGGGCGTTATCCTTTCGAAGCTCAACATGACCAAGGAGGCGATAGAGGCATTCGATCAGGCCCTTGAAATGGACCCGGATGAATCCAAGGTATGGTATTCGAAGGGAAGCGTATTGCTGAACCTGAATAGGCTGAGGCACGCGTTGGCATGCTTCTACAAAGCACTTGACATAGAACCTGGATATTCCAAGGCGAGGGAGAAGTTCATTTTATGCCTCGACGAGATGATCAAGATCGACAAGATCAAGCTGATGGAGGCTCTGAAGGAGGAGCCACCGATCCTGGACGAGGAGATGGTTTCGGAGGAGGAGGGCGGCATGGAGGGAGAAGAAGAGGAGGAGCCCCCCGTCGATCCCTGGGCCGAGGGAAAG
>JAUVLN010000313.1 GCA_030600725.1 Thermoplasmatota archaeon
AACCGGGCCAGGGTGAGCCCTTTCCTTTCGGCGGTCTTCCTGAATATATCACCCGCGTAAACGTATTTAACTCCGGTTCTCTCCTCCAACATCCTGCAGACGGTGGTTGTCCCCGATCCAGGAGGTCCACCGATAGTCAACACGACCATGAAAGGGAACCTATATATGTGGATAAATAACTACCGCAAGGGGTTGATAAAAAGATAGCAATATCTATTAAATCCATGGAGTATAAACTAAATATATTCTATTGGTATATCCGGGTTATCCGAAAGTCTGATAAATGGGAAGAAAGACCTTGCGGGGCTGGAATCGATCATGGCCACAAAACCCACTGTTAAAAGCGAGATCCTCAAGGGAATGAAGGAGATCGAGGCGATTACAGGGATGCTCTCCAATCTTAAGAAGGACCTCAAGACCAAGGAGAACCTTTTGATAGGGATGGAGGGACAGCTTAGACAGAGCGAGGGGCGGCTGGAGAAGAAGATCAACCAGATAAACGATAAGGACAAGAGCCTCCAGAATATCGAACAGAAGGTCAACAGGAGACAGGAGGAGCTGAGGATCCAGCAGCAGGAGCTGGAGACCACCGCGGTCCTGGAATTCCTGACATTTCAGGCAAGGGAGATGGAGATCCAGAAGAAATGTGAGGAGATCCCGGAGGCCATAGATGAGACCGGCCTGAAGGAGGAGGTGGAGGTCCTCAAGAAACAGCTCCAGGAAAGGGAACAGGAGCTGGTGGAGCTCAAGAATAGGCCCACATCCGATGGGGGAACGGTGGGGGCCGCTGCTGATGAGGCGCTCAAGGCGCAGGTTCAGAGCCTGAATGATCAGCTTCACGAAAAGAGCCAGGAACTTGAGGGTCTCAGGAGCAGGCCGCCAACAGCGGACGGAGGTGAAGGGGGCGGCGAGATCATGGCATCCCTCCAGGAGAGGGAGCATAAACTCCGTGAACTCGAGGGGAATATCAGGAACAAGCAGAAGGAGGTCACCGATTTCATGCGGGGGCTTCAGGAGAAGGAACAGAAGATCAAGGACCTCGAGCAGGAGCTCCAGTTCAAGCAGAACCTCATCCAGATGAAGGATGACGGCATGGACTCCTCCGGAGACACCGAGAAGATACGCACGGAAATCGATGAACAGTACAAGAAACGGTTCCTGATCATGGAGGGGAACTACAAGAGCAAGGTCGATGAACTGGCAAGGGAGGTTGACCGGCTCAGGGGACGAAACGAGGATCTGGAGAACACGGGCGACCAGCTCGAGTCCGACAAGCTGAGGGTGAAGATCCTGGAACGGGAACTAAAGGACAGGGTCAATGAGCTGGCGTTCTCCGAGGAGAGGCTTGCCAGGCGTCAGGAGCTGATGATAAAGGAGAGGAAACAGATAGATCATCAGATGAAATCGATGAGATCCATGAAGGACGGATCCCAGGCTTCCGAACTGGGAGAGGAGCTGGCCAACAGGCAGAAACAGCTTCGCGACCTCGAGCTGAAGTACAGGGAGAAGGAGGATTACCTTAGAAGGAAAGAGAGGGAGCTCCGGGATATGGAGGGGAAGATGGTGGACAAGGAGATCTCCATGGAGATGGCGGTGGAATCCGTCCAGGAGACGGACAAGGCCCGTACAGGTATAAGGAGGTTCGACGACCTCTGTTACGGCGGCCTCCCGCACTCATCCAACTTCCTTCTCTTCGGCCCCGCATATTCGGGGAGAAGGACGTTCACGAACCTCTTCATCGCCGAGGGTCTCAAGAAGGGCATACCGGCGATATACGTGACCACACAACATACCCCGGAGGAGATAAAGAACCAGCTCCGTAATATCATACCCAAGGTAGATGCCTATGAGGAAAAGGGTCTGATGAAGTACATAGACCTGTACTCAAAATCCATGGGGCTCAAGGTCGATTATCCCAACACGATCTATGTTGAGAAGACGACCGACCTGGATGCGCTTCAGACCGCGATGGAGACGTTCCAGGAGGAGATCATTAAAAAGCACAAACATCACAGGATGGTGTTCTTCTCGCTGTCGACCCTTTTAACATATATCGAACCGCTCCACGTGTTCCGTTTCTTCCAGGTGCTCAACGCCAAGAACAAGAGGTACGGGTGCACCTCGATCAACATCGTGGACCACGGAATGCACGATCCGTCGGTCATTCAGACGATGAAACACGTTATGTCCGGTTTCATTGACTTCAAACTGGAGGACCTGAAGTATCACCTCAGGATCGAGGGAGGCGGGGATGTGATGAGCAGGGCGTGGATCGAATACAGCTTCTCGGACAGGAACTTCGACCTGCGCGGATCGTTCAGCCTGGACCATATCAGGTGATATCTATCGATCGAACAGGTCGGAAAATTTGATATGCTGTTAACCCCTTGAATGGATGGAATCCTACAGAAACGATCCCTTCGGGATACGTTTCGTGGAACATTCGTAAAAGAAGGAGGAGAATATGATAAAATCTTCTTTTATTCATGTGAACATGAACGGCCCTGCGAACGATTCCGGATTTGGCGTAAAAAGGCAATAATATATTCAAATTGGCAAATTGTAGTAGATATTGGGGGAGCTGTTGTGAAAAGGAAAATATTAGCTTTTGTGTTTGTCTTCATGTTATCATTAGTCATGATC
>JAUVLN010000263.1 GCA_030600725.1 Thermoplasmatota archaeon
CCTGGTGGAGACCTCCACCTCGATGTCCAAGATAAGGACCGAGGAGGATATGTACGTGCAGTTGGCGTCCAGGTCATCATCCGACACACAGCTGGAGGCGTTAAGGGACCACGTAGAGGCCATAGCCATGCTTGCGGGCGCTACTGCGGAGAGGGGACAGGCGTATCCAGGCTGGCTTCCCAACCTGGATTCGAAGGTCCTTGCGGTCCTGAAGGAGTGCGCCAGGGAGCTGTGGAACATCGAGCCAGAGGTGAAGGCGATCCATGCGGGCCTTGAGACCGGCATCATTGGGGAGAAGTTCCCCGGAATGGACATGGCCTCCATGGGCCCCCAGATCGAGTCCCCCCACTCACCGGACGAGAGGGTGAAGGTGGATTCGGTGGCCGACTTCTACGACCTGCTGGTACTGGCCCTTTCGAAGCTCGCCTGAGAGGTTTGAAGGATGCCCCATCGGGCATCCTTTTATACCTTTTTCACCTATCCGAAAGCGATGGCGCCGTTCATCGTTATCGAGGGTATAGATGGGTCCGGGAAGGGAACCCAGGCCGAGCTTCTCGGGAAGAGGCTGGAAAGCGTCGGTGTGGATGTGGCGCTCACCTTCGAGCCGACCGGGGGGCCGATAGGAAAGATCATAAGGGACCATATGAAGGATCCATTCCTTGATGACAGGAGCCTGGCCCTCCTGTTCGCGTCGGACAGGATAGAACATATCAGGAACGAGGTGTCGCCCGCCCTTTCGGAGGGTAAGGTGGTGATATCCGACAGATACGCCTACTCCTCCATCGCCTACCAGGGGCAGACGGTGGACCCCGGGTGGGTGGGCATGATAAACTCGGACGCGCTCAGGCCCGATCTCGTCATAATCCTGGACATGGGTTCATCCGAGGTAAAAAAGAGGATCAAGGATCGGGGGACGACGGACTGTTTCGAGGAGGACCTCTCATTTCTGGAGGGGGTCAGGAACATGTTCCTCTCCATCTCCGGGGGGGAATACCTTCCCGGGAACCTCATGACCAGGTTCCTCTTGCTGGATGCGACGGAGGATCCCGATAGGATCTCGGATATGATCTGGAATGTCGTATCGTCCATATGTCCCCCGTGAAGGTGAGGGCGGAAAGGGCCATGCGGGGATAACGTATGGATAGATGTGTGGGAAGGAAAAAATCTCAACCCTTTCCGTCCATGGGTAACCATTCGATTCCGATATATATGCTGATATTGGTACACTTTTTCCTTTGAAAGGTAGGATGAGGGGGCCGAGGAATTAAATTGGCAGGAATCGCCCCCCTCATCATGGCGACCTCCTTTCGGCCTTCATCAATGGAATGATATGCGGTGATGCACTGGATATGTCCCTGGCCGAAAGGGCCACCACGCCATTCTATCCGTGGATGACTATATTACCCTGTTTGCGTCATGAGAACAATTGATACGAACGCGGTCCCGGAGCGTTTCTCCATCGGGACCAGGGTCGTCCCGGGGGAAAGTTATATGTTCGATACAATTCGATAACTCCCCGGGACGACACATGTGCTTTTCGATATCGCTCGTGAAGGAGAGGGAGTACCTGGAGGAGAGGTTCGGGCCCCTTGAAAGCAGGATGGAGTACTACGACCCGATCTATCACTCCTCCGCATTCTCGCTTCCCTCCCACCCCGTGATCACGTTCGAGGATAATGCGGTATTGAGGCCCCTGAGATGGGGGCTGATACCCCGCTGGGTCAAGGATGGGGAAAAGGCCCGGGATATCAGGTTCAAGACGTTGAACGCCAGGGCGGAGTCGCTTCCGGAGAAACCGTCGTTCAGCTCCTCCTTCCGGGACAGGCGTTGTATAATACCCGTTGACGGGTTCTTCGAATGGAGGGAGGTCGGCTCCAGGAAGTACCCCTACCACATCAGGATGAAGGATAGGGAGGCATTCGCCATCGCGGGCATCTGGGACCGGTGGGGGGATCCTTCCGTCGGGATGGATACCTTCTCGCTGATCACCACCTCCGCGAATCCTCTCCTTGCCATGATACACAACACCAAGCTCCGGATGCCGGCGATATTGCTGAGGGAGGATGAGAGGAGGTGGCTGGACCCGGGTACGGCGGCGGATGAGCTGATCAAGATGCTGGAGCCGGTAGATGACGCCGGAATGGAGGCTTATACTGTTTCGAGTCTGGTCTCCAGCAGGGAGAATGATACGGATGTGCCCGAGGTACTGAAAGAGCACAGCTATCCGGAACTCTCCTTCCAGAACGAGAAGCTGTTCTGAAGATCTTTCAGTTGGGAAGATAGCGGGGAACATGGTAAAGCCATGCATATAGCCAGTCGATAAGACTTGATCGATATCTACCTCTTCCGGGGCTTGACCTCCCAGGAGAGTTCCTCCTCATCTTCTTTCTTCCTGATAACGGTCTTGAACACAAGGAAGAGGAGGATGCCGATGGTTACCAGGAGAAGGATCAATAGTATTATGTCGAAGGTGATGGCCGATGAACGGGCATCCTTCACATCATCTCCCGTGACCTCAATGTTATCGTCGACCGTCTCGATATCGTCGATTATCGTGTCCAGTTTATCCAGCACGACCAGTGCACTCTCCACCTCTTCCATGTGAAGGTCGATGCTGCTGTTGACCTCATCGATCCTGTCGATGAGCGCGGCCAGGATCTCAGCTTTTCTCTGTGCGTCCGAATCATTGAGGCCGATCAATCCATCCTTGATATCCTGAAGGCCAGCTCTCAGCTCGTTCATGGAAGCGGTATCCAGGGAGACTATCAGGTCGTTCGTCGACTCTATTGCCCCAAGTACGTTCGCATGTTCCTCGTCCTGGCTCTCCTGGAGATCCTCAAGAAGGAGCGAGATACCATCCAGTTCGGCCGTGATATCCGTTTTCAGGCCTGCAACATCATCCTGTATCGAATCGAGATGATAATGGATGGTGGAGTTGGCAATGCTGACATATAGTTCAAGCTGGTCCATTCTCAGTGCAATCAGATTCTCCAGTGCCAAGATGTCTCCTCCGATATCCACATCCAGCTGGTCCAGCTGATCCTCTATCGCTGAAATACTGTTCATCACGGCCCCGATGTCGTTGATGATCGACTCCGTATTCGATGTTGAGGTTGCGTTGTAATCGGCCCACACCCCTTCCACAAGACCTCTGATGGATGTATCCATACCATCCATTCTATCCAGTATCTCGGTTACCCCCTGTGCGAACTCGGCCCTAAGCGTGGAGTTCATGCCCTGGATATGGGCTATCAGTTCCGTCTCCAGGTTATTTATAATTAAGGTCAGGTTCCCCTCCATCTCGTACATATCGGCTGTAAGTGCGGATATGTCCCCTCTGGCAAGGTCTATCCGGGATAGGATCTCATCGAGCGT
>JAUVLN010000099.1 GCA_030600725.1 Thermoplasmatota archaeon
AAGCTGTTCAGCAGGAGCCCCCGGTTCCTCCGATAACCGAGCCCCAACCGTCTCAGCCTGTTCAGCAGGAGCCCCCGGTTCCTCAGATAACCGAGCCCCAACCTCCTCAAGCTGTTCAGCAGGAGCCCTCGGTTCCTCAGATAACCGAGCCCCAACCTCCTCAAGCTGTTCAGCAGGAGCCCCCGGTTCCTCCGACAACCGAGCCCCAACCGTCTCAGCCTGTTCAGCAGGAGCCCCCGGTTCCTCCGACAACCGAGCCCCAACCTCCTCACGCTGTTCAGCAGGAGCCCCCGGTTCCTCCATCACCGGCCCCACAATCAGCTAACAGATCGCCAATAGATGAGGATACAGATGTGAGTGAAACATCCCGATAAATTATCTGAGATCTGCCTATTCATTGAACATTTAGTGAAAGGATTTAATATCCCTCCTGATATGCGAACCTGATGAGCGACAAACCGAAGATGTTGATTATTGGGCTCGATGGAGGCGATTGGAAGCTTCTTGATCACATGATCGATAGTGGATTGATGCCCAATCTAAAGAGGCTCAAGGAGAATGGCGCCT
This sequence comes from Thermoplasmatota archaeon, assembly GCA_030600725.1. Lineage (GTDB taxonomy): Archaea > Thermoplasmatota > Penumbrarchaeia > Penumbrarchaeales > Penumbrarchaeaceae > JAGLEG01. The sequence goes on from JAUVLN010000099.1 coordinate 568, forward strand.
GGGGAGATCTTGAATCAACGATTCCCCCGATCACCTGCCCTGCCTGGCTGACTTACGGAACCGGAAAGAATCCGGGCCGATTTGGTGTATATTTCTTCATGGAAAAACTGAAAGGGTCCTATAAGCAGGTTCCCTTCTACTTCAAGAGAACATTAGAGAGGGAAAATTTCTGGGATATCCTCTCGGAGGAGGGGTTCAAGGTAGGCGTGGTAAACATCCCCACAGTTCACAAACCCTATCCGATCAATGGCTTCATGATCTGCGGTTTCATGTCAAATTTCGAGGAGAATTGGATCAAGGGTGATTTCGTCAGTACAAAAGAGGAGGGCATATCATATCCGGAGGATCTGATCAGTGGGATCAACTCGAAAGTAGGCAAGTACTATGTTCAGCCACCGAAGGCCGCCTCGAACGAACATGGAAAGTACACCAATGAGGAGAAGATAGACGACCTCAAAATGGTAATGACGAGAAGGAAGGATGCCCTTCTTCATCTAATGAAAGAAAGGGAGTGGGATCTGATCACAGTTGATTTCACCTCAACAGATAGGTTGGGGCATCTGATGTACAAGTTGATCTGCCCGGATGGGTTGAAATATGATACCCAAGAATCAAGGGGATTGAGGGATAGTTTCAATGAGTTCTACAGGAGTGTAGATGAGGTCATTGGCGATCTTGAAAAAGAGGCAGGCGAGGATGCATATTTCATGATCATGTCAGATCATGGTTTCGGGAATCTGGAAGGGCAATTCGCCATCAATGACTGGCTGATCAGGAAAGGATACCTGAAAATGAAGGGTGGGGAGAAGGAAAACGGGAAGCGGAAATCCATATATGCAAAACTGATCTCCCTGATCTCCCGGATAAATCACAGGCTTGGGATAAGCCCAATACTAGCTTGGATCACGGGCAAGTTACCTTTGAAATACAAGAAAAACCTTCCTTCAACCCTGAAACGCCTCAAGGACGATGATATAGATTGGGAGGCCACAAGGGTATTCTATCAGCCTTTCGGGAAGCTGTTTATCAACCTCAAGGGGAGGGAAAAGAGCGGGATAATAACAGAGGAAGAGGTGGCCCCCCTCCTTGATGAACTGATCGAGGGTTTAAGGAATGCAGGTATCGAGCACTTCAAGGGTGACAGGTTCCGGTTTTTCAGGAGGGAGGAGACATACTGGGGCAATTACCTTGATGAGGCTTCCGAGCTCTATTTCGACATCGACGGCGTCTTTTACGGGCTTGACACGAGGATAGGTCACTCATTGATCTTTGAGAGGAGCGATTACTCAACAGAAGGTGACCATCGGCAGAATGGCATATTCATTGCGAAGCATAATGATATCAGACCTGGCAATTACGACGGCCTCAAAATCATAGATATTGCACCAACCGTGTTGAATTTGTTCGGCGTGGCAACGCCATCCGAGGTCGATGGAAAGCCGATGTTGAACATTTTCAAGAAGGGAGGAAAGATCCATAACGTTGATCTGAAAAGAACATACTCCCCCGAGAAAAAGAAGATCAAGTCCACTTTGAAGGGCCTGAAATTGAAGATATGATCCATCTCACGATCTCACCCCTCTCTTGTTGGGGGAATCAGACCAATCACCATATCCTTGATGATGGGGCCTGGTTCAGGTTCGGTCCTTTTTGTAGGTCACGGTCTCTTTTCTGATTGTTCCGAGCAGTATCTTTGGGTTCAGAACACTCATTAACAGTGCAATGTCATCTTTGGTAAAGGCCTTCATCGGTATCAGGACCATGATATAGATGAGGCCCCCAATGGCAGAATAGAGGATAAACAGGAAAAAATTATCCGCCGGGAAATGGTCGTTAAGGATGTAGATGACGCCTCCCATGAACAAGGCGACCAGGATGAACTTGAGGATCTTCATATTCAGGAGGGTCCTCTCGTATCTATAGGAGAATAACCTGAAAAGGATGAATGTCACAAGGGAGGAAATGAGCGTAGCATAGGCTGCACCTTTTGCCCCCCAGCCAAACACCTCTATCCCCAAGATCGGAATGTGGGTGGGTATGAATATCAGGTTGAGGCCCAGAATGGTGATGACCCCTATGCTGGAGATCAGGGCCAGGATCATTGGCTTTCCAACCCCCATGATCAGATTTCTGTAAGGGGCGCTGAGGCCCCTTATGAACCCCCAGATCGCAAGCGGCTGGAGCACGAGATATGAGGCCGAGTATTCGTTCGCACCAAATAGTGTCACTATCGGTAATGCCAGAATAAAGAAGAGGGCACAAATAGGTGCCATGATTATCGTTATGAGCCTTTCTGATGAATAGATAAGCCCTTTGATCTTGTCGGCTTTTCCCTTGGATTTCATCGAGGATATGGTGGGAAAGAGGATCATCCCCAGCCCCATGGGTATCTGGAGGAGATATACCGAGAACTTCTGTCCGCCCGTATAGATGCCTACATCTGCCGTGTCCCAGAATAGATTTATCATTGCCTTGTCAATATTTGGGGGCAAGACCGACAGAGCAGATACCACGAAAATGGGAAGCGCAAATGTTAGATAACTCCTGAACATCCTGAATGTCGGCCTCTTGATCTTGTAGTGTAACAGAAAATAATAGGAGATGCAGAGGTTTACAGATCCCCCCACAACGAACGTGAAAGCGTATAGGTATACATCATCGGTGGATATCACCACGATGATGGTCACTATCAGTTGCACGACCGCTGCGACAAGGATCACCAGCTGGTTCTTGGTTATCTCCAACTTGGCCACAAGTGTTTGGAGGCCCACTGATGAGAGGCTGTTGGTGATGAAAAAACCAAGTATGATGTAGACCGTAAATTCGTACTCGATCGATTCGAACCCCCGCCCCAACACGTTCTTCCAGACGAAGATACCGCTAACTATCGTCAGGACAAAGATGATCGCGAGCGTGACCTGTATGGCCATGAACGTGCCAATGCACTCTCCAAGGTCCTTTCCCTCGGATATTCTCTTGACGTGGGCCGCCCCGAAACCGAGGTTGGTAATAAATGAGAATGTCCCGACAAGCCCCATAGCGCCTGCGACCATACCAACCTCGTTGGTGACCCCTTCCACTGGCGGTGGCATCAAGTTGGAGACACACTTCCAGCTGATGACGCCAATGATTCCCATCAATACGAAGTTGATTATGATGATCAGGGTCATCCGGGTTATCCCGGTGAACAGCTGTCCATCGGTCTCATGTCCTTCTCCCATTTATGCACCTGTTCGACTTCCATTAAAGCATTAGCCTAATAAAACCTTGGTACATAGGAGCGGCCCTACAAGGCAGGTGCGAACGGGGCGAACAAACTGATATTGTCGATCATTGGATGGGGCCAAAGTAGGCCAGGAGATTGATGAGGTTGCCATCATAATGGATGAGATCGACAAGGAGGAGATGGACGGGCTCGCCAAGGTGACCCCTAGCGCATCTTGGTGTTGATCCAGAAGGTAGAAGAGGTGGGCTATACCTTTTTAAGCAGTCTTTTTTTATGGATATGATACTCTTCTTCCGTGATGGCTCCCTCCGCCCTGAGCTGGTTGAGCTCGTGAACCATTTCGACGGTGGATCTCGCCTCATTTGCCACCCTGTTCTCAACCATCTCAGGTGACCAAACAGATGCAGTTTCCTGGTGAAACACCCCATAGGGTGTTGTGTTTTCCTCTTCGATCACGGGCTCCAAGGAAGGGGGAGTATCTCCCAATGAGATCTTCGGTTCTGTCTTTTCTGGTTCAGTCCCCACAAATACGGAGTTCGCTTCCGTTTCCACCGCTTTTTGCCTTTCATCATGCCAATCGGGAGGTGATTCTGCCAGGGGCATCTGTTCGATGGGGAGTGGTGTCATCGGTGGCTGTTCCTCTTGCCCGATCGGTTTGCCGTCGGTCCCAAGGAGGGTTCTTTTTACTCCCGAACCGTTCCCTGGCGGAGGTCTGATATATCCATCGATCTGGCTGTTCACTTGCTGAGGCTGGACCAGGGCGGGGGGAAGGGCCTCTCTGGGTCTTGGGGCCTGGGGCAGCATGGTAGAGTGCATCTGCGGAAGCGCCGGTGGATGCGCTGTTGATGGCTGCAACATAGGCATTGTGGGCCTCTCCTGTGCTTTCTGCAGCTCTTTCTGCATCTCCCGTTCTTCTCCCCTCTGCCCGGCTCTTTTGATAATGAAGCCCGCAAGAAGTGTGATGGTAACGATCATCAGCGGTATCAGGAAGAGGGAGATGCCGATAATGGCGGCACTACCCGTTCTCGACGGGACATCAATGGAATCCTGTTTCCCTTTACCAGCCCCCACATCATTATATGCCAATATCCTGTAGTAGTAGGTATCCGATACGACACTTTTATCCTCGGTTTTGAATGTGTTCGGCCCCACCTCTTTCCATAGTTCCAACTCCTCGGGATGGGTGCCTTTGTAGATGTAATACCCCAGTATTGTGGACCCCCCATTATACTCCGGCCCTTCCCAGGTGATGGTCACCGTATCGGTAGTTCCCTTTATTCTCAATAATCCCACCTCACCAGGGACGCCGATAGGAGCTGCATGAACGGTATTGCTTGGGATCCCATCACCCAGGTCGTTTGTGGCCCTCACGTGATAGTAGTAATCGTTGCCGTTTTCCACGGTATCATCCAGATATGAGTGCACCCCTTCCAGGGTTATCAGGAGCGTCTCCGTCCCCTCCTTATCTCCTCTGAAGATGTTGTAACCGATTATTGGTAACCCCCCATCGTTTTCCGGTTCAAGCCATTTTAACGACACCTCGCCCTCGAGGGCGTATCCGACCCAGAGCTCCGTCGGTGCATCCGGAAGGCCTGACGGTATGGCTGAAACCGGTTTAGAAGGATCACCTTCCCCTCTGCTGTTCAAACCACAGATCCGAAAGAAGTATTCCACTCCATTCATCAGGTCATTATGCTCGAATGTTAGAGAATCCGCGTCTACATCGCCTATCTTCAACCACTCTTCCTCTCGGACCATATAGATACGATAGCCGATGATCGGGAAGCCGTTATCCTCTCCTGGTTCCCATGAGAGACTGCAGACGCCGTCACCTACTTCTACCTCTACTTTGTTCGGTCTATTAGGGGGTGCTCCGACTTTGATCTCGATGGTTTCGGTCTGCTCTCCTTCAACCAGCATTGTGTATGCGGAGATCCTGACCTTGGTTGTATCGCCAGGGGTTAGATACCAAACCTCCATCATCGATTCAGAGGTCCTCATGTCGATCCATTCCTCCGTTCCCTCCAACATAATGTAAACGTTATACCCCTGAACAGGCATCCCTCCATTATCTCCGGGAGGCGTCCAGTATATGGTGAACTCGTCGAGTCCCTCGTTCACATGGGTGATGATGGGGGCTGTGGGAGCGCCAAGCGGTTTGATGGGTATCGCAGCTGATCTTACCCCCTCTCCCCAGGGGTTGACCGCAGCGACCGAGTAATAGTAGATGGGCCCGTAATCGACCTCATCATCGATGAATTCAGGGGATCCCGATGGGAAGTTCGATGAAATGGTTGCCAGCAGGTCCAGGGAGTGCACGCTTTCTCCCCTGTAGATATCGTATGCTGTTATCTCCTCTCCCCCGTCTTCGGGTTGGTCCCACCATATCTTCGAATAGAACAGGCCTCCCTGCCCTCTGATCGTTTTGATGATGCCCGGCCCCGTTCCTGGTACTGCCATGACGGGGCCAAGGAGGTCCCCCTCACCGTTTCGATTGACGGCGGAGATCCAGTAAAGATATTCTATACCATTCACAAGGCCGTGATCCCTGTAGGCCATGATCCCCGAGGGGAGATCGGACAGATGTTCGGGTTTATCCCCGCCCGTGTTCCTGTATATCCTGTATTCGATTATTGGAGCTCCTCCATCATCCAGGACCTTTTGCCACTTGATCTCCGCCGAACCGTCTCCCACCGTGATCGAGATGCCTCCCACCGGCCCGGCCCGCCCGCTTGCAATAGCAGATATCGGCCCCGCCTGCTGCCCTTCACCCATCCTGTTTACGGCCGATACCGCATAGTGATATTCCCTGCCGTTTTGAACCTGATCGGTAAAGGTGAGATAGTCTCCATCCGCAGATGCGATGAATTGGAGTTCCTCTTCCGAGTTTCCCCTGTATATTCTGTAATTTTCCACCAGCAGGTCCCATGTGACACGAGGCGGTTCCCAGTTGAGCTCGACCACTCCGTCTTTTCCGAACGCGATGATGTTGAGGGGTTTTGACGGTGCTCCTTTGTATTCTATCAGGACCGGATCATGCAACCTGCTCATTCCCAGCCTGTTGGATGCCGACACCGAGTAGAACACGTGCACACCTGGATCAGGGATATCGATGTCCAGCGTGTTTACCGATCCCGACGTAGTATTGACGCCTGTGAGATCACGATAGTTGCCTCCTTTATGGATCACGAACCCGGTAAGCGGGAGGTTTCCTGTGTCGACGGGAGGTGACCAATCCAGTGTGATGTTGTTTCCATCGAATCTGAAATCCAGGTCGACCGGGGGCATCGGCAGCGTGTTGGGTTTCGCAGATACCATCTCCGAAGGTATCCATTCACCGATCCCCTGGAGCACATAGGTGACATTGTAGTAGTATGTGTTTGGCTCTTTTCGAATGTCCAGGTCTTCATATTCTGTTGGGGAATGGGCCTTTGCTATCGGGATCAATGTATCTGGGTACCTCCCCCTATGCAGCGTGTATCTTTCCACTGGGTAGAGGTCTGAAACCTCCTTCAATACAGGGTTCCACGACAGGTTTACCTTGAAGTCCTCTGGTATGGCCGTCAGGTTGGTGACCGGAGGCGGTATCATCAGCTCCCCCGAGACCATATTGGAGAACAGGCTTTCTCCGATATGTGTGAACACGGCCCTTACAGCATAATAGTACCTTACGGGCACCTTTGAGATAATGGTCTCGTTGAAGTGAGTGACATTACCAACCGAAGCATGTAGCTGG
>JAUVLN010000033.1 GCA_030600725.1 Thermoplasmatota archaeon
CATCAACATCGAATGCTGATGCAAATACAATCTGATTCCTTCCCTCGATATAACTCGTTTCCGCGAGTATCGACGCTCCGAAAGGAGCATCATTAACGGGTGTTACTATGATCGTTATGTTGATCCCAACCGAGAATTCACCGTCGGAAGCAGATAGATATATGATCTCCTTTCCGAACCAGTTCTCATCCGAAATAATAATAGCGGTACCTTCCTTGATCAATATGGTTAGATGATCAGCTCCTTCATAATCAAATGAGAGGGGATCTCCATCGATATCAAGGAAAACATCATTGAGGTCAAATGATATCCCTACGGAGTCCTCTTTCATGGTCAATGTCAATTCGGTTATATTAAGCACTGGCTCATCATTGACATTGAGAACGGTCAGGGTGAGATTCTTCCAAGTCGTTCCTCCGTTCCCGTCGGAAACGGAAACATTGACCCAACAGGTTCCAACATTGTCATTGGTTGGGAGACCTGTAAGGTTGCCTGTTGTTGGATTGATATTCAGGAAACTCACATCTGTATCCATTGACCATTTGAGGATATCCATCGAAGGATCGATATCAAGGCCTTCGAAGATATTGGCATAGAACTCATCCTCGATTGCATCAGGGAGGGATATGGAGGTTATAATAGGAATATCATTGATATTGTAAACGGTCAATGTGAAGTTTGAGAAGTCAAAACCGTCGCCATCCAATGAAGCTGAGACATTCACCCAGTAAGTACCAACCTCATCGTTAAATGGGGTTCCTGCAAGAACGCCATTCTCCTGTATTGTTAGCCAATCACTTGCATTTGTATTGAAGCTCCAAATTGCCTCCAAATATCCCGGAAGCAAAGAAGTAGCATTGTAATCAACATAATACCGTGTATCTTCGTTGGCTGAATTGACATTCCTTGTAATTATTACTGGGATACCATAATCAAATGACTTCAGATAAGGATAAGATTCTCCATCAATAATACCCCAGAATGTTGAAAAATCCCATCCTGCTGAAGTGAAAGTGCTCCTGGTCTTCATTTGAGATGTATTTTTCCCGGTACCTCCGTTGCTGGCTGATAGGCCGGAGGTTCGATTGTCCCAAAAACTGCTGTACATCATGCCGATATTACTTCCCACGAGGCCGCCGACATCATCATCACCAGTCACGTTACCTGTTGAGTAACAATTGGATGCCATGCCCTCCAATATTCTTCCCACAAGGCCGCCGATATCATCATCACCAGTCACATTACCTGCTGAGTAACAGTTGGACACTATGCCGTAACTGCTGTATCCCACGAGGCCGCCGACACGATCATCACCGCTCACGTAACCTGTTGATGAACAGCTAGACACCGTGCCGTGGTTGTTGTTCCCCACGAGTCCGCCAACACCCCAATAACCGCTCATGTTACCAGATGAGTAACAGTTGGACACTGTGCCGTCGTTGAATCCCGCGAGGCCGCCAACATCACCCTCACCACTCACGTTCCCTATTGAGTAACAGCTGGAAACCGTACCCTCGTTCCAACCCACGAGGCCGCCAACATCATTCTCACCGTTAACGTTACCAAGTGAGTAACAGTTGGACACCGTGCCGCAATCGTTTAATCCTACGAGTCCGCCGACACCCCAATAACCACTCACGTTACCAGAAGAGGAACAGTTGGACACCATGCCTTCATTGTCTCCTACAAGTCCACCAATAAATCTATCACCACTCACGTTACCTTTGGTGTAGCTGTTGGACACTTCGCCGTAGTTTCTTCCTACAAGTCCGCCGACACGCCAATAACCGCTCACATTCCCTGAGGTGGAACAATTAAGCACTATGCCATAATAGTTTAATCCCACGAGTCCACCGACACGTATATCGCCACTCACATTAATTCCGATAAGAGATACATTACAAAGAACCGCTCCTGAATTGATCTGGCCTAAGAGGCCAACGTAGTCCTCGGAGGAACGGTTAATGAACAAGTCAGTTATGTTAAATCCTTGTCCCTCTAATCTTCCATTAAACTTGTTCAAATTGTTACCTACCGGATTGAATCCTTTTCCTCCATTCCAATCGATCGTTGCTGATGCGTTGATATCATTTGCTATGATATAATGTGCAGTCAGGTTCGTACTCATATTCTGAAGCTGCGTGACGTTTGAGATCTGATATGGATCGCCAACCGTACCATCACCACCTGCAAACGATGCGTTGGAAGTCCCCATAAAGTGGACAGGGGAAAACTCCTCGGGAATGGAGATGAGGACAATCATTCCAGTCATGATCAGCAATAGAGTGATCGAAAGAGGAATAATTCGGTTTCTGTTCATCATGTGTGGCACTGTTCCCATAGAGTGGATATCAGCTGACATCCATCCATTCGTCCCTATCATGAACTTGGGATGATATCATCTTTTCTGACACATGAAAGAAGATAATGGTCCCCCGGACTCCCAGAGGAGGCCGATCATGGGATGGCTCGTCCTCCTTACATTTGTGGTGTTCCACTTCATCTGGATATACTGGAGAGTGAGGGTGGGAAAACTCCTTTCATCTTCTAAAAAATGATTCGGATCACTCCTCGATTAAAACCTACTCTTCACCATCAATTATCGGGAGCTTCCCCTTCCGATCTCTCATGAGTAGAAGCAATGTCAAGAGAATGCCTATGGTCAAGCCAATGGAAAGCAATATGACTATACCAATACTGGGGGAATCGTCCGTGGAATCCTTTTTCATAACCTCGGGGACGATCTCGACGATGATACTTGCCTCGATGGATGAACCTTCGAGGTCCGTGACCGTTACGGTGATCTGATGGATCCCGATGGGAAGTGACAGATTAATGTGCTGCCCATATCCGATAGTTCCCGAGATGTTTGAGGTCCACAGATATGTGAGTTTATCTCCGAAGGGTAGATCCACGTCGGATACGTTCACATGAACCATCTGGTCCTGTCCCACAGGATAGCTGGATTCTGAGGTGATAACCGCTCCCGAGGGGGCGTCATTGACCGAGGCCACAATAATGGTCCCATTGATCCATACGTAAGAATTCTCGTCATGTGCAGAGATAATGATGAAGGTCTGTCCATACCAGTTCTTGTCTGGAACTATGGTCATGATGCTCCCTGTGATCGTAACGATCACATGGTCCGATCCGTATTGGCTAAATGAAAGCTCCTTCCCTTCCTCATCGATGAATATATCATCAAGGTCAAGGTCATATCCCTGGGAATCCTCATCCATGGTGATGATCAATTCAGATACGTTCAGCATAGGGGGATCGTTGACCGCCAGTATGTTCAACGTGTAGTTCCTCCAGTCATATCCTCCGTTTCCATCCGAGACGGTGATGTTCACCCACCAGGTTCCCACATCATCATTTTCCGGAAGGCCACTGAGTATATTTTCGACCGGATCGATATTGAGAAAATCTGTATTTGTCTCCATTATCTGAAACAGGAGTGGATCCAAGGTCGGGTCGACATCATACCCTTGTAGTGTAAATGAGTAGAGCTCATCCTCCAGGCCGTCCGGGAGGGAATTGGTGGTGATCAAGGGATCATCATTGATGTTCATCACCTCCAATGAGAAGAAGATCAGATCAGATCCCCCCCTACCATCGTAGACCTCGACCGTTACACCCCAGATCCCTACGTCCTCGTTCCCGGGCAGACCGGTGATGGTGCCGTTCTCAGGATCGAGGGTCAGGAATGATGCCTCTGTCATCATGCTCCACGACAGGATATCTCCTGTCGGATCGATGTCCTCCGCCTTCAGATCAAGTGAGAAATACTCATCTTCGTAGATGTCGGGTATATCGAAGGGGAGTATCTTGGGATCGTCGTTAGTATTGAGAACGGTTAAGGTCAGGTTTAACTCATCAGATCCGCCGTTCCCATCCGAAACGTTGATCAACACCCAGTGGGAACCAATGTCAACATTTCCGGGAATACCAAAGATATATCCCATATCTGCCTCCATTTTGAGAAATGTAGCGTTGGTTAAGATAGTCCATGATAGCTGATCCGATGTAGGATCGATATCGGTGGCCTCAAAGGTAAAAAAATAGGGATCATCCTCCCTGGCACTGGGTAATTGTCTGGAAATTATCACGGGCGCGTCGTTCACATTATCCACCGTGATCGTGAAATTATGGAAGTCGGAACCATCATCGAACAGCCTGGCCGTGATATTGACCCAGTAGTATCCCACGTCCTCATTGGTGGGAGTTCCATAAAGGAGCCCGCTGGGATCCAGGGTCAACCAGTTGGTTGCATCCGTCTCCATGCTCCAGAAAGCTCCGCCTCCCCCCGGAAGTGAGGAATTGGCATAGTATTCGATCTGATACGGAGAATCCTCAACTGCGTCAATATCATCTTCCGTGACGATCCCGGGAATACCGGGGTAATCATGCCACCTCAGATATGGATATGATCGCCCCTCGATGATACCCCAGATATCTATCATGTTCCATCCGGCATACCTGAAGATGCTCCCGGTCCTCATCTCGGAATCATTCAATCCGGTACCTCCATAACTGCGGTTTACACGCGATGTATCGATATTCCAGAAACTGTTGTATACATGAGAACTACCATACCCAACCAGGCCACTTATCGACGTTGGATCCAACATTCCAGTGGAGTAACTATTTGATATGGTCCCTTTATTGGTCCCGACCAATCCTCCGGCCGTAAATCCATGACCAACATTCCCCAAAGCATAACAATTCACTATCGAACCGTCATATTCGTTTTGCCCCACAAGACCTCCGATCGTATCGGACCCACTTGCATTGCCCGTGGCAAAACTGCTGAAGATCGTCCCTCCATCATTGTACCCCACCAAGCCTCCACGGGACCAACCGCTCTGATTGCCCCCTACATCACCAGCTGCGTAACAGAAAGAGATGTTGCCACGAAGATCATTCCAGCCTATCAGGCCCCCAATAAAATTTTTATCACCATCGATGTCTCCGGAAGCTGAACAATAGGTGATATTCCCAAGATTGTTATCGCCGATCAGGCCCCCGACATCATTTGATGCATTTACTACACAAGTCGTGTGGCAGTTCTCAACTTCTCCGGAATTGTAACCTATCAGCCCGCCTACCTTGTTATTGCCATGGACGTCACCGGAGATGGTGCAGTTATGAACTTCCCCACCTTCCCTTCGACCAACCAATCCTCCAACGTAATTTTTACCGGTGATATCAGTGTTGATCGAGTGTATGTTTGACAGGATGGAACCATTAGAGATCATACCGAATATTCCTTGATGATCTTTTAAAGGCGTATTGATACAGAGGTCTGAAATATTGTATGGACCACCATCAAGTGATCCAGAAAAGGGTTCACTACCATTCCCTATCGGATCAAATCCCTTTCCCGAATTCCAATTTGAAGTATCGGATGCATCGATGTCATTGATCAGAATATAATGGGCATCCAGATCGGCCTCCATCTCCTGGAGCTGGTCAACATCGGAGATCTGATAGGGATCGCCAACCGTACCATCACCACCTGCAAACGATGCGTTGGAAGTCCCCATAAAGTGGACAGGGGAAAACTCCTCGGGAATGGAGATGAGAACCATCAATCCTGTAGTGACGAGAAGCAGAGTAACCGATAATGATAGTAGACGGTCCCGGATCATCATCTGTGCACCATTCCTTACGAGTGGATATCAGCTGACATCCATCTCTTCGTCCCTATCATGAACTTGATATAATATCATCTTTTCTGACACATGAAAGAAGATAATGGTCCCCCTGGCTTCCCGGGGGGACATCAATTAAATAAGGACTACGATCCTATTTCCTCTTCCGGGGAGGGGCCCTTCTTACGGGTTTCTCATCGGAAGCCTTTCCCTTCCTGGCAGGGGCCTTAAGCTTCTTCCCGGAAGGCTTTGCCTTCTTTGAAGGGGCCCTGGGTTTTTTCCTCTTGGGGGCGGGAGCCTCCTCCTCTACTTTCATTGCTTCCGCCTCTTTCTTCTCCTGCGCTACGAACGGTCCGGAGTCCTTGACGATCATGTCGTCACCGTACTTGTCCAGATTGGCCATGATGAACTGATCGGTCATCCTTATGCAGTCCTTGGGGCAGATGTCCACGCACATCTGGCAGAAGGTGCACCTGGACATGTAGAACATGACCTTCCTGTCATCGGGGATGAACTCGATGGTCTGGGACGGGCACACCTTGATGCACATCTGACATCCTATACAGGCATCCCTGTCGTACTTGATCTTCCCCCTGAAGCCGGGGGGTATTGGAACAGAAGGATTCAGCTGGGCCTTTCCCGCCTCGACGGCCTTCAATGTCTGATGCATGTTGTGCGGTGTGTTTGTCACCGGGAACCTGTTGGTAACCGGGTCCTTGAAGAATTGTTTCAACAGCTCGAAGAATGCATGCGTTACCATCTTTCTCACCTCACAGTATTACGTCCAGATACATCAGCAGCGCTCCGACAAGGGCCAGACCGGAGAGCGGGACAAGATAGAGCCAGGAGAGGCGGTCTATCTTCAATCTCGCTGCGCCAACCCTTATCACGGTCACGGCAAGGAAATAGAGGACCTCGATCTTTAACACCCAGAAGAGGACGTCCACGACCACGACCCCTGCGTTCTCCATCCCGCCCAGGAACGCCAGGTCGAAGGCGGGTGATAGGTTATACGGGAAGAACAGTGCGATAGCAAGCGCCGCGAAGGCCACGGTCTTCACCGCATCGGCCAGGTAGAACATCGCCAGGTTGGTACCGCTGTACTCGGCGAGGATCCCGCCGCCGATCTCCGTCTCGGCCTCCGGGGAATCAAAGGGTATCTTCGAGAGCTCGGAGGGTATGATCAGGAAGAAAACGACGAGGAAAAGGATCATGGCCACCATACCCAGAACGCCTACGGCCGGGTTGCTCCATATCGGGTTTTGAACGATAGTGGACATGTTGAATGCCCCACCGTCCACACCCATGTGGCTGATCCTGTAGGCAATCGTGAGAACCACTATCGCCAGTGGGAACTCGTATGACATCATCATGACCATCTCCCTCTGTGCACCAATGGTGGAGAGGGGGGAACCGGAGGCGAAACCTCCGATGGCCATCATCAGTCCGGGTACGGCAAAAAGGTAGATCAGAAGGATCAGGTCGCCGTAACCTCCCAGAACGGGAAGCCAGTCCGCCTCGATACCGCCGATCTGTCCCAGAGGTATGAAAAGAAGTAGTGCCAGAGAAGCGATGAACGCCATAAGGGGCGCCCCGTTGAACGCCCAGGGAACCGCTCTCTCGGGGACCATGTTATCCTTCTGGAAAAGCTTGGCCACATCCCAGAACGGCTGTCTCAGGGGAGGTCCTATCCTGGCCTGAAGCCAGGCTGCGAACTTCCTGTCGACACCCTTGAGGAGGAGGGCGAGGATCAATCCCACTATCATCACGGCGAAGCCGGCTCCCAGCCTCACCAGGATCTCCATCTCCTCGGTCACGGCCGGATCCCCCTCTGCTTTTTGATGGACATATCATGCAGCGTCTTCCAGGTCAGTATTCTGGACCTGTTCGTATCGGCATCGACAACCGTCACCCGGTCCATGCACCCTATGCACGGATCTATGGATGCTATTATGATGGGTATATCCGCGATCTGCTCGCCGGGGAACATGGTAAGCCACGACATGATATTGCCGTATGTCGGGACCCTCACCTTCCAGGAGTCCACCTCCATCTTGCCCTTCTTCAAACGGACGTAATGGATATCCTCTCCCCTGGGGGCCTCCACCCTTGCCACGCTTTCACCATCGGCCATCCTGAGCTTGGCCATCAGAAGGGATGAAAGGTTGGGTTCAGATGTTATCGGTCCGGAAGGCATGTTCTCCAGGCACCACTCCACCATACGTACGGCCTCGAAGACCTCATGAAGTCTCACTACAACCTGGGAGAAGACATCACCCGTCGCCTTGTACCCTCCGAACTCCGGGGTCACCACGTGGAAATCGTCCATCATGTCACCGTGGGCGGCATAGGGCCAGTCGAACCTGATATCCTTGGGTACGCCGGCAGCCCTTGTCAGGGGACCGCAGGCGCAGAGCCTCTGGGCGTTCTCGTGCGTGAGTATTCCCACATCCTTCACCCTGTGTACGATGGTGGGATCGGATGTGAATATATCCAGGACGGTGTCCTCCAATCTCTGGTAGTTACTCACCATCTTGAGGGATTTACGGATCCCCTCATCGGTCACATCCCTGCGGACACCGCCGGGTATGTAGTATGAATGGTTCACCCTGTTTCCGGTCATATACTCGAGGACGTCCTGGACCTGCTCACGCATCTGCCAGGTGTAATACAGCACGGAATCGAAACCCAGCTCGTGACCGGCAACGCCGGCCCATAGAAGGTGTGAGTGGATCCTCTCCAGCTCTGCAACGATCACCCTGAGGTAGTCGGCCCTCTCGGTTGGGACTATCTCGGCCGCGTGTTCCACCGCCCGCGTGAACACGAACTGGTGGGCTGCGGAACATATCCCACATACCCTCTCTGTAAGGTGCAGGACCTGAAGGGGATTTCTCTTCATGCCCATGTATTCGATACCCCTGTGATTGAAGCCGGGTTGTAGATCCACGTCCAGTATCCTCTCCCCTTGGAGGGTGAACTTGAACATGGTTGGCTCCTTGAGCGCAGGATGTATCGGGCCGATGTTGAGCGGATAGGGTGGTGCTTGTGCCATCAGGCACCACCTCCCTTCCTCTTCTTCCCCTTTTTAGGTTTGGTGCTGCCTATGGGGGGGCCCTCAGGCGGGAACGGCCTGTGATCATCTATCACATCGGTTCCGTCTCCACCTCCGGATGGGTCCTCGTGTATCTTTCGAACGAGGTGCTCCGGCCCCCATTCATCCTTCCTCCATGGGTAGACTCCAACGGGAACGGCGTGGACAAGCCACATCCTCCTGTTGTCCTTGATCCCGTCGATCTGAACGCCCAGGAACTCCTGTTTCTCCCTCTCGGTCGTGGTTACCGCGGGGAACACGTCGCTTAGGGTCGGGATATGGGGATCATCCTTGGATGTCCTTGTCCCAAGTGTCACGGTCACCTCGTGGCCGTGGCTCTTCGAATAGAGCCCGAAATGGAACAGGATCTCGATCTCGTCCCCGATATCGGATCCGGATGCCACCGTGTGGTGGATGAACTCGTCTCCGGGCTCGAGTGACTGAAGGTGTCTTGCCGCCTCGACGAACCTGTGCTTTTTGACCCTCACGAACACCTGCTCGTACCTGGTCCTCTTCACGCCGTTCTCGAAAGCCTTCACATATCCATCGAACATATCATCGCCGAACATATCCCTGAACGATCCGACGACCTGCTCGCCATTGAGGTATCTCATCATGCCTCCCCCCTCAGCTTCTCAAGCGCTTTCCACGCCTCCACGGCGCCCATGATAATGGCTTCCGGCCTCATCGGGCATCCCGGGACGTACACGATTATCGCATTGGGATCCACCTTCCTGATGAACTCGTCGAAGGGCCCCTCGATGCAGTATGAGTCGTAGAATACACCAGATGAGGCACCGCAGTTCCCGCAGATAAGGACCGCCTTGGGTCCCGGGGTCTGTTCGTAGATCCTCCTTATCCTGTCGGCCATCTGCCGGTTTACCGGTCCGGTCACAAGCAGGACGTCCGCATGCCGCGGCGTCCCCACAAGTTTCATGCCGAAACGCTCTATGTCGTACCTTGGGGTGAGTGCCGCAACGATCTCGATGTCGCATCCGTTGCACGATGCACCGTTCACGTGAAAGACCCAAAGGCTCTTGTCAAAGGATTTGGTCAACTTCATCTTGAATCACCTCACACCCAGGCCATCATGACCAGTATCGCCAGTACCATCGTGCTCACGAACCAGAACACATATTCGTTAACTATTCCACTATGTAACTTCTCAACCGGCCTGTAATATCTATCCAGGGCCTTGGTGAAACCCCAGTATACGTTGCTGCCGGGGATCACAATTGGTTTCCCGTCGATCTCCGTGGGGTTCCCGAAGAGATAGGGTTTCTTTCCCTCTCCCTTTGGGGTCATCCCCTTCTTGCCGAAGAAAACCCTGATGAGCACAGCGATGATAGCGGCTGAGATCATCGCCCCCATGAACACCACAGCGTTCCAGGCTCCCTGGCCCGTGAACAGCGTCAGGGAGGTGGATGTCGTCCCGCCATCGCCCGTCAGGGCGTTGACGGCAGGGTCCACCAGGGATCTGACCACCAACGATGGGGCGAAAGAGAATACAAGTATTATCCCCGCAAGGACGGCCATGCCCATGAGCATGGAGGCTGGAACCTCCCCTCTCGCCATTCCCTTCATCCTCGGCCCCATGAAGGCCGAGTAGAATACCTTCACGAAGGATGCCAGGGTCAGCAGGGACACCAGCATGGCAATCGCGCCTATGACCGGATTGAACTGGAACACCGACTCGTAGATCAGGAATTTCGAGGCGAAACCGTTCATCGGCGGTATCCCGGATATCGCCAGAGCGCCGATGATGAAGAACAGGGCCGTCAGCTTCATGTCCCTGCCCAGGCCGCCCATCCTGTTGAGGTCCCTGGTGCCGGCCTTGTAGATGATCGCGCCTGCTGTCAGGAACAGAAGCCCCTTGTACAGTGCATGGTTGAAAATATGGAATATCCCACCTGTCATGGCCGTCCTTCCGAACTCGTCGAAGCCGCCGGTGGCATAGACGGCCATACCAACTCCAACACCCAGTAGCATGTAACCGGTCTGGGATATCGCGTGGTACGCCATCAGCCTCTTGATGTCCTTCTGTACGAGCGCCATGGTAACCCCGACGAACATGGAGAGAACGCCCAGGATGATCACGATCCAGCCCGCCGCATGCAGCAGGTCTATCGTCAGGTCGATGTTCGACCCGTAGAGTGTGAACACTGACCTGAACATCGCATAGAGGCCTGCCTGAGAGGCGGTCACGAAGATCGCCGTAACAGGGGCCGGGGCCTCCGAATAAGCATCAGGTGTGGCCATGTGCATCGGTACCGCTCCCGCCTTGAGGGCGAACACCGTCATCATAAGGCCAAGGGCCACCTTGTCCACCATGAGAAGCTCCGCGTTCCCTCCGATCGCCTCGCTCAGGAACTTGATGTTCAGGTGGCCGTACTGACCGTAGAGCAGGCCTATGGAAAAAAGCAGTATAAGGCCCGCAACTGTTGAGTAGATCAGGTACTTGGCAGCGCCCTCGAAAGCCTCTCCCCGCTCCGACCTGAACACCGTCAGGCCACACAGTGCTATCGAGGAGACCTCGAACCAGACGAAAAGGTTGAACAGATCGCCGGTGAACACCATGCCGATGTTGGCTGCCAGCACCAGAAGAAGCAGCGTGAAGAACTTGTCGTTCCCCGTGTACTTCTTCACGAAGCCGAAGGAGTAGAGAACCGCGGCAAGCGAGACTGTCACCATGATCAGTCCCATGAACGCCGACATCCCGTCCACTGCGAACGATATCCTTACCGCATTACCTCCAAGCAGAGGTAGCTGTGAGTCCTCGGCTCCGAAGAGATAGGTTGTGACCTCGCCTCCCTCCGAGAGGATCTCCCATGCGAGGATGTACATCAGAACGGTGGTGGCAAGCACGCCGAGCAGGGCCCAGAGCTTACCGAATTTAACGCTCAGCTTGAACCAGAGCGGGGTCGCGAATGCAAAGAGCAGCGGGATGGCCACCACCATGGCCGGAGCCTGCTCTATCAGATGGTCGTAGAAGGTCATCCTCGTAGCCTCCTGAACTCATCGGTGGATGTAACCTTGTGTTTTTTATAGGCCTGCATCACGAATGCAAGAAGCAGTGCGGTGGTCGCAACGCCTATCACGATCGACGTGAGGGTCAATGCGTGCGGTGTGGGCAATGAATATGTGGCCTCCGTGCCGCCCAGTATCTGACTCGTGAATACAGGTGCGGATAGCCGATCCCCGCTGTTGAAGGCCAGTGTGATCAGGAAGAGGTTCGCACCCGCCTCCATGAGGGTTATCCCCATGGCGATCTTGATCAGGTTCTTCTTCACAAGTATGATATACAGTCCGATCGCCAACAGGGCGACCACGGTGAAATAGGGTAGCTCTCCTATCGCGGTCGTCATATTACTCACCCTCCTTGCCGTCGAATGCGAAAAGGCCCATCGTGATCACTATCAACGTCAGGGCGGCCACGACCTCCATACCCACTGCAAGGTTTAACAGTGGTACCGTTCCACCTGAGAGCAGAGGTGCCCAATTTGCCCTGACAACCTCTTCCCCGATCTTCATCTCAGGGATCACCTTGCCGAAGAAGATACTGTCACTTCCGGCCAGGAAGTTGAACAGGAAGAAGCCCGATGCCATACCTGCAATT
>JAUVLN010000009.1 GCA_030600725.1 Thermoplasmatota archaeon
CCGCTGATCAAGAGGTATCTTTTATACCTATGAGAGATTTTTCTACTTTACATATATCAGAAATAAATTATAAAAATTATATTAATTGGTGGCGTTCCTATAATAATGTTAAACATAATTTTGGACAATTAGAATTGGCGACTCTAGAAAATGTAATAAATGCATTAGCTTCCGCAGGATTATTATTAAATTATGTAATGGAAGAAGAAAATTCCAATAAATTCGAAAAATCAAAATCTTTACTGTTTAAGGGTATTCACCAATGGAAGTATATTGGACCAGTAATTGTTCGGAATCAATATTGATTAGTTTTTTATTCCACCCACCTCTCCCTCATAAGAGGTTTATGATAATAATGTCCTGTTGTAATCGGGGGAAGCATGAGTAAGAAGGAAATACTTGGATTTTGTTTGGAAATCGACCAACATCACTATTTCTTTCCATTTGCTAAGATAGAAAATAAGAAGTCTGGAGAACAATATCTCATCCCAAATAATCCACATGGAAATCATTTCTCATTTCATAAAAGTGGGCAAATTCATTTTAAGGATCTAAAAAATAAGAAAAGAATCCCCATTCATAGATCAGATATCACTAATCCAATAATAGAATCGATTGATCAGGTAAAGGATGTCTTCCAAATTATACAAGAAGGAAAAAACGACCCTGATTTGCAGAAAGCTTTATTGATTATTCTCAGATTTCTTGATTGTATCCATTTTGGTTGTGAAAAAGAGAATTGCATGAATAGAAACGGGATATCATTTGACATTGATTCACTCATTGAATTATTACTTGATTATTTAAATAATGAAGGAATGTCATTTATTGATGAGGATGAGGATTTGGAAGAAAACAAGAATGATGAAGAAACCATTTTCTATCAGATTTTCAACGATTATCTTCCTGATGTTTCAGATATACAATGTCCATATTGCAAATCAAGACCATTAATTCATAAATCTCATGGAAAATTCAAAATGAGAACTTGTGAATTTTGTAAGGGATATGGAATTGATTTTGAAGAAATTGAACATTATATGGTTAAATAAATTTTTATTACCAACTCCCCCCCTTAATTGGAATCATTTATTGATACTTATTTAAAATGTTCAAGGGTTTTATTGAGATTCGGGGTTTGGTTTCCGAATTTCGGACCAAGTCGGAAACGTGCAGAGCATTTTATGGATGTGTGACCAATCCTCGATTGGTCAAACACAACGGAAAGCACTGTTGCCAATTGATCCTAATGATCACGGACCGTAACCATGGAGAAGTGTGGATTGATCAACGTATCAGTGCAGATCAATCCCTATCAAACCTGCTTCCTTCCCTCAGCTCGCCAAGGGTCCCTATCCTCTCCGCGAAGGCGTCGTGTTTATGGATGGATTCCTCGGATGTGGACCGCACCATGATGGTCATCGTAGGCGGAAGGTCGGGATATCTCTCCAGAAAGGTCGTTATTATATCACGGATGATATCCTCGACGAACTTGGGTTTCATATGGGCATCCAATACTACCTTTCCCTCTCCCTTCCTCTTGAGTATCTCATAAGTGGGTGATGATAGACACGACTCGATCAAACCTATGAGCTCCTCGGCCTCAATATTTATCTCATCCCTGCACTCCAGTTTCAGGAAGGCGATATTGCGCTGATTGTGCGTTGGCACCGGGATCTGGTCCAGGATATCCACATCCGATCCGGAATACCCCCTTGACCTGAGGTCATCCTTGAGCATCGCCCGCACGGTCTCCATCGCGCAGGGGCAGGTGCTCATCCCCGAGACCTCCACACCGATGGACCTCATGGGTTTCTCATCACCCCTCCGGATCCTGGCACTGGCGAATATGGTGTAGTTCTCCACGGCGTTCCTTCCGTCGGGGGACCTCTTCTCCATGAAATAGTCCGCCTTCAGCTCCACATCTGCGTATTTGGCGTATTCGTGAGATTTCAACAGCTCAATGGCGATCCTCTCGACGAGGCCCTCCAGGGACTGGTTCTCCATGCCGATCACCATGTCGATGGCCCTGTTTATGACCTCCACATGCCTGGACATGTGGCTTCCCTTCTGATCGGCGGGAAGGTCCACGGAGATATCGAAGGTGGGTACAAGATGCACCTCCCTCCCCGGCCTTGCTATCTTCACCTCCCTTCTTATCCCCCTCATACCCACTCTACTTATCTTGAACCCCCCGGAGACGGAGCTTCCCTGAACATCCGGATATTCCCTCATCTCAACACCTCATTTCAATAAAGCCCCTGCGATCGCCTCGGCTGCAGATATCCTCGAAGTTGGGTTCTCTATGGTATCCGTCGAGTATAGGCCGTCCAGATACGGCTCAAGCCTCTCCAGTCCCCCACCTGTAAAAAGTCCGTGTGCACAGCAGGCGAATACCGATCCGGCACCCTGGTCCTTCAGTGCCTGGGAGGCCCTCATGATCGTTCCTCCCGTAGCGATAATGTCGTCTATGATGCAGACCCTCTTCCCTTCGACATCAAGGTCCTTCGGCGCCATGCTGACCGTGCGGCCGTCCAACCTCTTCTTCTCCAGGTTCGTGTAGTCGCATCCGGCCGCTTCCGCAGCCTGCCGGGCATATTCCACAGCCCCCTTGTCCGGGGCGAGGACATACCGGATATCATGCTGTTTCATGAACTCCCCGATCTGAGGCATGACCGATACGTGAAGACATCGTTCATCCGTGAACTCCCGTGTGATGGCCTCCTTGTGAAGGTTTACACACACAACGCGGTCGCATGACAGCTGGATATGCCTGGCCATCGTCCTTGCTGTGAAGGATTCCCCCTCCTTGAAGACCCGGTCCTGCCTTGCATATCCGTAATATGGTATTACCCCGGTGACGGATCCAGCGCCCAGGTCCCGTGCAAGCCGGGTCAGTATGAGGAACTCGACAGCATTGTGGTCCGGGTACGTGGATTGGACAACGCACACGTCCTCTCCGGAGATATCATCGACTATCCTGGCGTAGAGTTCACCATCCGGAAACCTGCGGATCTCCGCCTCCGCGATCGGGGCCCCCATTATATCCGACAGATGTCTCGAGAGGTTCGGATTTGAACTGCCTGAGATGAGCTTCATCGGTCTCCCTGTGATGGTGGAGAATATCCTGATTGATATATGTTTTCATCCGTGTGGACGCGGCCGGTTCGATCTGTTCAGGCCGGCTCCTGTCCGAGGGCCTTGTAAACATATTCGCTCACGAAAGGCATCTCCCAGCATTCGCCGGAATTCGTTTTCACCAATGCGATTATGGTCAGTACGATCCAAACGAAGAAGTAGATATAATTCAGGCCCGGGATCATCAGGGGCAACGTTATGAAGAACTGTTGCACGGCCTGAAAGACGACCATGTCCCTCTCGGCCCCTTTCTCCCATTTCTCCATACCGATCATCGCGATAAATGCCCCCAAAGACGTAAGGTTGGCATAGAGCATCCATCTGGAGGTCTTCTCATCCTCTGTGGTTCTGAATGTTGTTTTTTCCTTTGTCTCCTCGCCCTCCTCTTCCTCATCCGAGTGGACACCTTCCTCTTCCTCTTTCTCTTCTTCCTCGACATCCGTTTTTTCTTCTTCCATCGGTTTTCCCCCACATATGATCTGATCCTTGATATGAACCATTCTATGATTATATATCTCTTCTCTCGCTTTCTTAATTGATCCTATGGTTTCGGGCTTTCTATATCGGCTAAAGCTCTTCCTCGATCCTTATCAGCTCGTTGAGCTTGGCGATCCTCTCCCCCGATACGGCCCCGGTCTTGATTGCGATCGATCCGAAGGCGACGCCCAGGTGTGAGATGGCCGTATCCGTCGTCTCCCCGCTCCTGTGGGATATAACGGTGTGATATCCCTCCTCCTTTGCAAGCCTTACGGCGTTCATCGTTCCCGTCAGCGTGCCGATCTGATTGGGCTTGATCAGTATGGCGTTGCAGGCGCCCATCTCCACTCCCTTTTCAAGCCTCTCCTCGTTGGTCACGAAGAGGTCGTCCCCTATCACCAGACACTTCTCACCGATCTCCTCTGTCAGGGATACGTATCCCTCGAAATCCTCCTCGTAGAGCGGATCCTCAACCGAGAATAGATCGTATTCATCCACAAGTTCTCCCACATAGGCGATCTGCCCGTCTATATCCAGCGTTTTGTCCTTGTAAACGTACTTGCCGTCCTTGTAGAAGGACGATGCTGCGAAGTCAAGGCCCGGCTGGATGTCAAAACCGACCTCATCGCCAACCTCATCGCAGGCCTGTTTAACTATCTCCATCGCCTCGTCATTTGTGATCGGCGCCACCCAGGCCCCCTCGTCCCCCTTTCCCAGCGCTGCCTTTGGATACCTCTTCTTCAGTATCTGTGAGACCCTCTTGTGGGTTTGGGCACCCGCGAAAACAGACTCCTGGAAAGTCTCCCCCTGGGAGATCACAAGAAACTCCTGGATATCCGTTCCGCCTATTGCGTGTTGTCCCCCGCCAATTACATTCCCCATGGGATAGGGCAGCGTCTCGGGTAGCATACCCCCGATGTACCGATACAGCGGTATCCCCAGAGTATCGGTGGCTGCCTTTGCAACGGCGAGGGATAGGCCCACGGCGAGGTTCCCGCCGATCCTCTCGAAGTTGCCGGTCCCATCTAGATCTGCGAGGAGCAGGTCCAGGTCCTCCTGATCGAAGAGGCTGATCCCCACCACCTGTGGGATGATCTCGCTCTCGAACAGCTCTATCGCCTTATCAATCCCCTCCTTGGGGATCGCCTGTGCCTCGTGGATCCCCGTGCTGGCCCCGGAGGGGGACGCGAACCTTCCGAACCCCTCCTCCCCGTACACATCTATCTCCACCGTTGGGTTCCCACGGCTGTCAAGTATCTTCCTTATGAATATATCCTCGATCTCCGACATATCTACCACTCAGAAAAGCTATGGCGGGATGGATAAAAAGGCTTTCGTACATTGATGGATGATGACTATTCATCATGTATCATCTAAAAATCAGTATGAAAAATGGGGTAGGAACATAAGAACCTACCCCTGTTGTTCAGAAATATCCCTTATCCGCCCTTGGCCTTCTTCACGGCCCATTCACCAATGAGTGGGGAAACCCAGACCTTTCCGGTGATCGCCATTATGAATCCCACGACAAGCATGATAAAACTGATTAATGCGATGATCCATCCCAATATGGGTATGACACTAAAGAAGCAACCAATTCCCCAAAGGAGTGACTGCCAGAATATGGTAGCCATCTGCTCATCCTCATCCTTCTTTCCAGTGGCGATCAGGATGATCGCTCCGAGTATCCCCAGCCATCCAAGGATGGCCATGACCTTATTATCCTCATTTTTTATCGGTTCAGATCCCATCTTTCCTTCCTCCTATGCATTAAAATAAGCGGCTTATTGCCCCCGCCATGGAATGTTGGACTTGGATATATATAATTATCGTAGAGGTCTGGAAAAATACCCATTTCCATATATAAGAAAATCATCGATTTTGAATTGGTTCAGGTATATATCAGATCATTCGATCATACCCAATCCATTGGGATTATTTTATCATCAAAGAGGGAGATATCCGGCAGATGGACGAAGATACATATATCTCCACATTGAAAGGGGAGACAGCCCGTTTTGCCAGGGAAAGGGATTGGGAAAAGTTCCACAATCCGAAGGACCTCTCCATGGCCCTTGCCGTCGAGGCCTCAGAGCTTATGGACCTCTATCTGTGGGACCGGGAGCCCGACAGGGAGGCACTAGAGGATGAGCTAGGGGATGTCCTGCACTTCCTTCTTGAGATGTCCAACGCCACGGGGGTCGACCTCTCGGAGGCCTTCTGGAAGAAGCAGGGGAAGAACGAGATCAAGTACCCCGCGGACCTCGTCCGGGGACGGGCGGACAAATACTCCAGTTACAAACATAACCGGGAGGGACGATGATGGCAGATGAGATGATCCTTCACAATATCGGAAAACTGATCACCTTTCCCGGTGAGGGGCCCGTCCCCGGGGGATCCATGAACGAACCATTGATAATAGAAGATGCTGCGGTTACGATCGGCGAGGGAAAAATAACCGGAGTGGGGCCCGGCAAGGATATCTGGGATCAGGCAGACCTGTCGAAGGATGCGGAATGTATCGACTGCAACGGAAAGTGCGTGGTACCCGGTTTCGTGGACCCGCACACACATCTGGTCTTCGGCGGCTCCAGGGAGTTCGAACTCGGGATGAAACTGGGAGGCGCCTCATATCTGGACATACTGAATGCAGGGGGCGGCATACTCAGGACCATGAAGGATACAAGGGCCCTCACTGTGGAACAGCTGGTAGAGCAGATGGACCGTCGGATGAACAAGATGATGATATACGGCACAACCACCGTGGAGATCAAATCCGGATACGGCCTCGACGTCGACACCGAGTTAAGGCTCCTGGAGGCGATCGGGGCATCCAACCATCCGATGGACCGCGTCGCCACGTTTCTGGGCCCCCACGCCATCCCACCTGAATACAGGTACGACCCGGATGGATTCCTCGACCTGATGATCTCCATGCTTCCGCAGATCAGCAGATCGGGCCTGGCGGAGTATGCGGACATCTTCTGCGAGAGGAACGTATTCGACCTGGAACAGTCAAGGAGGTTCCTCACCGCGGCGAAGGAGGCGGGCCTGAAGCTGAAGATCCACTCGGATGAGATCGCAAACCTGGGAGGCACTAGTATGGGGGCAGAGCTAGGAGCTGTTTCCGCGGACCATCTTCTCGTATCCAACGATAAGGACCTTGAGGCCATGAGGAAGAACGGCACCATCCCCGTCCTCCTCCCGGGAACCCTCATGACCATATTCGAAGACCGCATCCCGAGGGCGATAGAAATGATGGAGATGGGGCTTCCGGTGGCACTCGCCACCGATCTCAATCCCAACTGCATGGTGGAGTCGCTCCAGCTCATCCAGGCCCTTGCATGTTACAGGCTGAGGATGACCCCGAATCAGGTCCTTGCCGCCACAACGGCCAACAGCGCCGCAGCGATCGGTATGGGGGACAGGAAGGGGAGGATCAAAGAGGGTTACGACGCGGATATCCTCATCCTCAAAGAGGGATCCTTCGATCACGTGGTCTACAACTTCGGGGTGAACCACGTGGACACGGTTATCAAGGGCGGGAATGTGATCAACAGAGACATAGGGTGGTGACATGCAGTTCGATGATGTGATCAAGAAAAGGCATTCGGTGAGGTCCTACACCAATTTCCCCCCATCGGGCAGGGATATTGAAAAAGTACTGGAGGTCGCCAACATGGCACCTTCGGCCGGAGGCCTCGGGTCCAGAAGCATCATGGTCATCAGGAAGGGGTCCAAGACGGCCGCGCTTGCGGAGGCCGCAGGCGGCCAGAAGTTCGTGGGAGAGGCGCCCTTCGTGATGATCTTCTGCGCGGACACCGACAGGGTGCGGGCATACGGTGATAGGGGAAAGGACCTATACTGTATCCAGGACACGGCCGCCGCCGTACAGAACGCGTTGTTGAAGGCGGCCGACATAGGCATCGGTTCCTGCTGGGTCGGGGCCTTTGATCCCGACATGGTCACAGAGATAATAGGGCTTCCGGAACATCTGATCCCCCAGGCCATTGTCCCTCTCGGCTACGAGGAGTGAGAGGATGTGGACCTATGTCATCGCCTTCCTGAAGGATGAGGATATCTCACACGCACCGTTCCTGATGGTCAGGTCCAGAAAGAGGGGAGGATGGGAGATGCCTGGAGGTGGAATGGAGGAAGGTGAAACCCCCATTGGATCTGCCGGGAGGGAGTTCCTCGAGGAGACCGGAAGACGCCTGATCACGGACGGAGATCTATCGGTTCCGTACAAGGGTGGCCGCGTATTCTTCGGGATAACGAACAAGAACGCAGTTCAGGACCCGATAGAGCACGAGATCTCCGAGGTCTCATGGTTCAAAAAGCTGCCAGGCGACCTGGCCTACCCGCTGGAGGAGTATGAGCCCTTGATCGTGATAGGAAGAAAGTTGATTAAAAAGAGATCAGGATAATTATTCAGGGTTCGAAATTCTCACCCTCCTCCAGCATGATCACCTTCATGACGCGACATTCCAGGCACTCCTTGATCTTATCGGCCCAGTTCGGCTGTAGTTCACCATTGCAGAGGGTGCCGCTGACCCTCCAGCAGTACCTGCCGCCGTTCTCACCCCTGTTCTTTCCGTTGAACTCGGAGCAGGTGGCCGTGGGGCACTCCCCCATATCCTTGACCTTATCTCCGTCGGGTTGTTTGCCGCACTTGCTTATATCCCAGCAGTTGAGCGTCATCCTCTGAGCCTCGCCAGTTCGTTCTCCAGCAGTCAGATTTGTATACTTTGATAAAAAGGCTTTCCCCTAAATGGGTATATATCCCGGATAAATGGTGGGAAGATAGGCCTGTAGCTCAATGGACCATGGGTATCTCCCAACGGTCTGGTGCAGGCGGCTGTGGATGTCTGTGTATGGCGGACGATGAGCTCCTCTTCAATGAATCCAGATCGACCTTCCCGTCGTCCATTCCCGTGATAATGCCTATGAGGTCCACATCGTCCTTCCTATCGGGGTCCTCGATGTTGCCTACGAACACCGTTCGCTTTCCCTTTCCCAGGTTCTCCATCACGGCGTCCACGAAGGGGTCCGCATTGCTGATGGGTATGCCCGACGGCGTTACGATATTGAGGATCACACCCTTGCCGGTCCTCGGATCCCTGCTGTTCAGACCACAGGTAACGAACTCCCTGGCGGCCTCCAGCTCCGTACCGAATGTGCCCCCTCCAAGGAAGATGGAGCCCTCGTTCCCCTGCTTGAACACAGTCCTTAGGTCCGATATCGTAAGCCCCCTCCTGGCAGGTCCGTAGATGACCTCCACGAATGTGGTGACGATGGCCGATGTCAGGCCGTTCAGCTTTGATAGGGTTGTGGAGAAGGGTTCCTTCCCGTTCATCTCGAGGAACCGCTCCTGGTCTATCGCAAGCACGTTGAAGCCCCTCCTCACCATACTGTTCCTGGCGTGATTGGCCACGGTCCTTGGAAGCGATTCAAGGGTTCCCGAAGGAATATGTATCAGATTCATGACGAACGCCCCCTGGGATTCCGCCGTTGATGCGATGACGGGCATTGCGCCCGAACCGGTCCCTTTTCCAAGCGTTCCCACTATTATGATCAGGTTGTACCCGTTGAAATAGGGCTCGAAATCCCTCTTGGCGTCCTCCGCCGCCCTCTCCCCCAGATCCGAATATCCCATGGCCCCCTTTCCACCAAGCAGACGTTTCCCTATCAGGAATTTGACGCT
Source organism: Thermoplasmatota archaeon (assembly GCA_030600725.1). Classification (GTDB taxonomy): domain Archaea; phylum Thermoplasmatota; class Penumbrarchaeia; order Penumbrarchaeales; family Penumbrarchaeaceae; genus JAGLEG01. The sequence goes on from JAUVLN010000009.1 coordinate 9,320, forward strand.
TGCCCTGGTGGAGAGGACCGATGTTTCATCGGTGCCCACGTACATCGTATCGATGACCTTCGATCCGGCATCGTGTATCTGATCGATTATGTGACCGGCGCCCTTGCCTACTCCTACGACAAGGGCCCTGTCGGATCTGAAGGGGCCTGCAGGGAGTGCCATTCGACGGTCCCCCCGATCATCTTCGATAGACCATGTGCTCTATGCCGGAGTACCTATCCTCTATGACATACAGAGCCTGGGTGTACATCGCCATAGCCCGGATGTACTCAGGCGTGTTCTCGGTGTTCCGGCAGTAGGTGTTCAGCTGCTCCAGATAGAGCATGTCGTTATCAAGCTTATCCTGTTTTTTTCCAACTGGTTCCATATGTGTTTCCCCCTTTGTTTCCCGGAAAGTTCCAAAGACCGACGCCTGTTTCAATAAACGGTCCCCACTTCACTGGACTGGCATCCCAACCATCCATCGATGTGATCATCACCTCTCCACGGTGGAGCGCAGCTCCACCTCGCCCTTGGCGGCCTTCAGGTGCTCCTTAAGCCTCTCCTGGTCCCTCCTTCTCCGATCCATGAGGTCGTCCTCCATCCCCTGGACCCCCCTGTCCACCGACCTCTCAAGGATGTCCTCCACGGACGTCCCCTGCCCGTACATTCGGAAGAGGTCCGATGCGCGGTTGAGGGTGTTGGCGGATATGCGGAGGGTCATCTTGTTCTCCCCCTGCACCGCCACGGAAGTGCCCAGAAGCTCAAGGGCTTTTTGTATTACATCTGTCTTAGATAGGTCAAGATCATCCTTGAACCGATCCATGATGTCCACGTGCTTTTGGGACATCCGGGCGGATATCGTCACGACCTTTTCAGACATTGTCATTCCCATCCTTTTGATCTCCGAGCAGGAACCCTGGAATGAGGGTTATATCTCTTCGGAAATCCGTAATACTTTTGTATTACCCTCCCATCTACTTGATTTTATATAAAGGTTGGGTTAAAAAAACTAAGGTCAAATGATTTTGGACAATTACATTCGAAATTCCGAAGGTGGATTGGTTTTAATAAGAGATAAGATATGATTGAATATACAAATATCATTGTATAACAAATGGAGGCAGTATATGACTGCATGGAGAGGTAGGTTCATCTTTGTCTTATTAATCGCACCATCACTACTATTGTTACCACCTGACTGCACCGGGATAGAAAGGACATATATGGACGACCCTACAGTTTCTTGTATTGCTTTCACAGGAGTAAAAGATGATAATTCCGGTTACTGCGTCTCATCTGCAGGTGATGTCAATGGAGATGGACTCGATGATATTCTTATTGGGGCAGAGAGGGCAATCCATAACGGAAATAAGGTTGGGAAAGTATATTTGATGTTTGGTGAAAGGACATTTGGTTACACGAATTATAGCCTCTCTAATGCTGATGTAACCTTTATTGGAGAAGGTAAATATGATTATGCAGGACGTTCCGTCTCATCTGCAGGCGATATCAACGGAGATGGATTCGATGATATTCTAATAGGAGCACATGGTAATGATGATGGCGGATCTGGCTCCGGTCAGGTTTACATTATTTTCGGTAAAAAAAACGGTTGGGACAAAGAAATACAACTATCGAATGCTGACGCATCTTATATTGGTGAAAGTCCTGATGGCAATTTTGGATGGTCTGTTTCAAGTGCAGGAGATGTAAACGATGACGGACTTGATGATATCATTATTGGGGCAGCGTGGAATGATGATAGGGGAGAAGATGCAGGTAAGATTTATCTTATTTTCGGACGTGATTTGGGATGGGAGATGGACATGTCTCCTTCAAGTGTGAACGCAACATTTTTTGGTGAATATACTGACGATAGGTTAGGTTATCATGTAAATCAAGCCGGAGATGTCAACGGCGATTGTATTGATGATATAATTGTCGGAGCCGTTTTTAATCAAGATGCCGGAGAGAGGGCGGGTAAAGTGTATCTGATTTTCGGGAAAAAAAATGGTTGGAATTTAAATGTGAATATTTCTACTGTAAATGCCTCTTTTCATGGTGAAGGTTCAAATGATTACCTAGGTGCTTCATTATCCGATGCTGGAGATATCAACGGTGATGGGTACGACGATATTATCATCGGTGCGCACGGAAGAGAATATAATGGTTATAATTCAGGTAAGACTTACATTATCTTCGGTAAGGAGGACGGTTGGTCAACCGATGTCAACATCTCATCAGCAGATGCATCGTTCATTGGGGAAGATGAAATGGATTATTCAGGGGTATCGGTGTCATCTGCTGGTGATGTGAATGACGATGGATATGACGATATCATAATTGGTGCATATCAAAATCATATTCATACTGATAAAAGAGGTAAAGCATACCTCATCCTCGGGAAACCATCAGGATGGGATCATAATGTAAACCTTTCATTATCGGATGTTGGTTATGAAGGAGAAGTTTACTACGATCACTTTGGATGGTCCGTGTCAAATGCTGGTGATGTCAATGGAGATGATTTCGATGACATCATAATAGGTGCCAGTGGAAATGATGATGGGGGCTTTGGAGCTGGAAAATCATATCTTATATTCTACATGAAAAATGAAATGCCAAACCTCACAACAAATGACCAATTATTTGCCGAAGAGGATGAGCTTTATTCTGTGAAATATGATGCGACAGACGATGAAAACACACCAGAGGAACTTAAATGGGAGATGATAACGAACGCGACCTGGCTGAATTTCAACAGGACGACTCGTACATTGAGCGGAACACCGGACAATGGAGACATCGGATCATACTGGGTGAACATTACCGTGACAGACCTGAGAAATGGGTTCGATTGGACCAATTTCACACTGGAGGTATTGTACAAGAACAATCCTCCCGAGATAGTCACAGATGACATCGAGTACATACTTGAGGACAGCTTCTATTCAAATAAATATCAAGCAATAGATATAAATCCTCAAAATCAGTATTTTACCTGGAACCTGACAACAGATGCACAATGGTTATCTTTCGACAATGTCACCTGGTACCTGAACGGAACACCACGAAACGAGGATGTAGGCACCTGTTGGGTAAATCTAACTGTCATGGATGACAGAGGTGACATCGATTGGACCAACTTCTCAATAGTTGTGGAAAATACTAATGATGCACCAGAGATCCAGACAATAGACAACACTACTGCTTATGAGGATGCTTTGTACAGTGTTAAATACGATGCTATCGACATTGACCCAACACAGGACACATTAATCTGGGAATTCTCTACAAATGCTGACTGGCTTGAATTCGATAAGGAAACCGGATATCTGAACGGGACACCTGGCAATGGTGATGTCGGGTTCTATTGGGTTGATATATCTGTCTCAGATGGGAACGGTGGATCGGATCATACCAATTTCACATTGTTAGTGGTAAACGTCAACGACCCGCCGTTGATACAGAATGAAGATAAAACGATCGCAATTGAAGATGAAGAATATTTCAACCGATACACCGCGATCGATCACGATCCCACCATGGACGAAATCAACTGGACATTCTCATCAAATGCCGATTGGCTCGATTTCAATGAGATCACGCATAATTTAACTGGGATTTCAACAAACGATGATGTTGGTCTCTTCTGGGTGAATATCACGGTAAGTGACGACCTTGGAGAGATGAGTTTTCGTAATTTCACACTCGAGGTCCAGAACACCAACGATCCACCTGAAATCACATATGAAGAGATGAAGAATGCTGTTGAGGATAAGTCATTTAATCTCCAATATTCGGTTATAGATATCGATCCCACAGGAGATGTTCTCACATCTGTTTTCAAGTCAAATGCGGGTTGGTTGTCGTTCAATGAAACATCCTGGACCATATCGGGAGTTCCCGGGAACGGAGACGCTGGAACATACTGGGTGAACCTGACCGTGATGGATGACAAGGGTGGGATCTCTTATTCGAACATTACAATAACAGTTATAGGTGTCAACACCGCACCTGAATGGGGGACGTTCGAGACCTCATACGAGGGGAAGAAAGGAGAACCGATATCCATCCAGGTCGTTGCCACAGACCATGACATCGAGGATGAGATCATCTACTCCCTGAACGAGGCTTCCAACGGAATTTATATAGATCACGAAACGGGTTTTATTATTTGGGAGGACCCGGTCAAAGGAACCCACATACTCAACGTGTCAGCAACAGACGGCAATGTGACAATCTTCACATCGATTACATTGAAAATTACTGACGATCCGGATAATGGAAAGATCACTCTATCAATAATCTTGATGGCAATATCGGTAATATGCATAGTAGTCCTGCTATTGATGGCATTCCTGTATACCAGAAAGAAAGACTTAGAACATGTTCCGGAGGAATGATCAATTTAAAAGGTCAGGATAATACTCATAAAAGATGTTAATGGAATGTAGGAGCGAATGTACTGGTTCCGAATAGGGTACGAAGCATCGATAGGGCGAATTCAGAGGATGCTACGCCCTTCTCCTCTCCATCTTAAGGGTCAGGACCGCCCCGATGAAGTAGCTGTACGACTTAAACCTGACCATTGAAATATTTACCTCAACATCTCCTCAGCACATGATCCCTGTAGGACCTGAGAAAAGGGGTCAGCTCTCTACGTGGTGGAGACATCTTCTTCCTTCTCGATCCCAGCTCATGATCAGCTATCTCCACGTTCAAGGCCCTACCCGGGATATCTATCTCGATGATATCCCCGTCCCGGATGAGACCGATCACACCACCGATATATGCCTCCGGGGTAACGTGGCCGACACAGGGGCCCCTTGTGGCTCCGGAGAAACGGCCGTCGGTCACAAGGGCGACCTTCGTGAAACCCGCCCCGATGATGGCCGCCGTCGGCGAGAGCATCTCGGGCATCCCGGGAGCGCCTGCGGGCCCCATGAAGTTGATGACAACGACATCGCCTTCCTCTATCTCTCCATTCCCGATCGCTGAAAGCACACCTTCCTCGGTGTCGAACACCTTGGCAGGCCCTCTGTGTGCCATCATCTCCTCCGATACGGCTATCTGCTTGATCACCGAATCCTTCGCCATGTTCCCCCTCAGGACGGCAAGGCCCCCCTCCGGGAAGAACGGATCCCCCAACTCCCTTACGACGGACCCATCCCTAACCGGGGATGATCTGGCGATCTCCAGTATATCACGGCCGTCCACCGTCTTTGCGCTTTTCAACTCATCCACCAGCCTGTTAAGAACCGCTGGAATCCCTCCCGCCCCATCGAGGTCCTCCATGTGATGGGGCCCGGAGGGGCTTATATGACAGATGTTGGGGGTCGTTCGGGATATCTCATCGAACAGGCCCATTGTGAGGTCGATTCCCAGTTCCCCGGCGATCGCCGGCAGATGAAGAGCTACATTGGTCGATCCACCTATTGCCATATCGACCATGATGGCGTTGTGAAATGCTTCGGGGGTCATGATCTGGGATGGCTTCAACCCCTCGGAAAGCAGCCCCACGATCCTTCTACCGGAAAGGTACGCCTGCTCCCTCTTTCCCTCCGACACCGCCAATGCCGTCGCGCATCCTGACAGTGACATACCCAACGCTTCCGTCATGCATGCCATGGAGTTCGCAGTGAACATGCCTGAACAGGACCCAGGACCCGGGCAGGAGTGCCTCTCGATCCTGTTTGCCTCCTCAATGCTCATCCTTCCGGCCTTCAGCGCTCCGACAGCCTCGAAACCGGAGGAGAGGTCGTACACCTCGTCCCCGTCCCTTCCGGCTTTCATTGGCCCCCCCGTCAGGATGATCGCAGGCAGATCCAATCTACCAGCTGCCATGAGCATCCCGGGCGTGATCTTGTCGCAGTTGGTCACGCCCACCCACGCGTCCAGGGAGTGGGATAGTACCATTAGCTCCACGTTGTCGGCTATATGTTCCCTTGATGGAAGCGAATGCCTCATGGAGACGTGCATCGCGATCCCGTCGCAGATCCCGGGCACGCCCCACTCGAACGGCACCCCTCCAGCTTCGCGGATCCCCCTCTTCACCTCCGAGACCAGCTCACCCAGGTGGATATGTCCGGGGATCAGTTCGTTGAAGGAGTTGGCGATCCCGATAAATGGTTTTTTCAGATCGTCATCGCCAATACCCGTAGCCCTGAGCAGGGCTCTATGGGGCAGGGTCTCATCTCCTTTCTTCAGAACGTCGGACCGCAGATATATCCCTCCTGTCGAGATGCAAGCGGCGACATACGGAATTAAACTTTCGGAAAAAGGGGGTTGGGGGCCGCTTCCAGTCGAATCAAAGAAGGTTTGGAGACTTGCGAGCGGCGGTCCCCCATCCAATATAATTGAACCATCTATTAATACCTTACACCGACAGATCGTGCACAAGGGCCTCGTAATCCCTCTTCCTCGGGCCTGACAGGACAAGGGCATAGGAGTGGTCTATCCCAGGCAGTGGAGCTTTAACCCTTCCAGGTCCATCTCAACACTGAAATATGAGGGCCCTGCCGTAACAGGGCCCTATATGGACATTACTCTTCATCCTCAAAGTCGTCCTCGTCTTCTTCGTCTTCATCCTCGTCCTCGTCATCCCAGCCCATATCGTCCTCATCCTCATCCTCGAAATCGTCCTTCTTTCTCCTGACAACCAGTATGACCGCCACTACCGCCAGAAGCAGTAGAAGAAGGATGAGCGAGATGACCACGACCGTACCGCAGGAGCTGGAGTCTTCCTTCTCCTTATCCAGGACGATATCATCCAGGTCGGTCTCATCCTCGGTGATCACGACCATGAATACAAGGTCCTTGTATCCGGACCGTGATATTGTAAGGTCGTGCGTCCCCTGTGATCCAGTCAGTACGAACATGCCGTTCTCGTCGGTCACCGCCTCCTCGCCGGAATCGAGTTTCACTATCGCCCCTTCCAACGGCTCTCCATCCTTGTCGACGACACGCCCCACGACAGTCCCCTGCGCCTCAGCGGAACTGCTGGTCGTGAAGGACCATTCGTAGGTCTCCAACGGGTTACCGGCATGGTCTGCACCGTTAACCTCCACATTATACAAGGTGGACGTCTGCCAGCCGCCCTCGGGCAGGTATGATGCGGTGAAGCCCTCCCAGGTGATGTTCACGTCAGCTCCGTTTACGGTGAGCGTCACGGTAACCACGTTCATCTGCTTGTTGAACTCAACCTCCACAGGATAATTGATGGGAACTGAGCCGCCGGTCGGTCCCGCGGAGAGGATACCCGGTAGTGTTAGATCCACGGTGAATACAACGGTCTCGGTCACGTGGTTACCCGCGGCGTCGGTTATCATCACCTGAACGATATGCTCCCCACTGGTTAGGTTGGTGAACTGACGCGACGTGTCAGAGGATACCCCGGTCCAGTTACCGTCATCGAACTTGATCTCGTAGACGGCCGAGGATCCTGTGCCGTTACCGGTCCAGCTGACCGTAACGGCTGATCCGATCGTGGAACCGCCGAGCGGTGTATCGATGCTCAGGGTCGGGTCGACCGTATCCACAACGAAATCCACGAACTCCTCGACCGTATTCCCAACAAGGTCTCTGGCGCTTATGGTGAAATTATGCATTCCTTCGTCCAGGTCGGTCAGGTTATATGTGCCAGTTCCCTCGACAGGCATCCACTCCTCCATGCCCACCTTGAGCTCCACCATATCGATCCCGACACCCGTATCGGCCACCATCCAGTCTATCGTGAACGCGTTGACGGAGAGATACGAGCCTTTGACCGGGTAGTTGACCGTGATGACAGGCGACAGGTTGTCGATGGTGACAACGATGGAATCCCCGCCACTGTTCCCCGCAAGGTCCCGGATCCTCACCTCGATGGTATGCTCACCGTCCGGCACCTCCGTGAGCTGGGTGGCATTGGCATCTCCCAGGTCCGTCCAGTTACCGTCATCCAACCTGATCTCCACGATGTCTATTCCGCTTCCGTCCTCGGTGGCATTCCAGGTTATATCAACCATCTCACCATTCATCAGATCTCCTTCGAACGGAGCTGTGATATTTATGATAGGATCGGTGATATCAATAACCACCGATGCCGTGTCCGTGTTCATATTGCCTCCGAGGTCCAGGGCCATCACCGTGAAAGTGTGTTCTCCCTCGGGCAGATCGGCAAAGAGGTGAGATCTATCGAGCCCCTTGTCGATCCATGAACCATTATCCAGCTTCACCATGAAGAGGTCCAGACCCCATCCCACATCGGCCCCATCCCAGATCAGGTCGATATCATCTCCGCTCAGGAAGGACCCGTCAGCCGGATTGATTATCGAGACCGTGGGGTCCGTCTCATCCGGTATGGGCGGATAGTATCCGGACCCCCCCTCCACCAATGGGTAGTTGTCGAATTCGTCAACCACCGCATAGGGTGATTCGCCTATGCCGTCCCCGTCGGTATCAGACCCGGCGTAATCATCCCAGTAGTTCCCGATCAGTTTGATGTAATTGGATCCTCCGTATTTGTAACGGATGGGTTCATCGGAGTACCAGGTGGTGCTCGTATTGTCATCGATGGAGAGCGTATCAACGGTGTTCTCCGTGAAGCTGTTGAGGTAGGCGTAGTTATCCATCGATCTGTTAAAATATACCCCCACCGGATTGTTATCTATGATATTTCTGGTGATGTAGGTCGACCCCATCTCGAAGGTCGCGTAGGCGGTTCCTTTTATGTGTTTGGAGACGGAGATCCCCCTGTCCCCCGCGTTCCTTATCAGATTATCATCTATGTTCTGTGCTCCAAAGATCGCCGTAGCATTGTCGACCACCGTACCGTAGATGTTCAGCGAGATACCCCACTGGGTACAATCCGTGATCGTGTTCCCTTGGATGTTTATCTCACCAAAGTTCAGCTCAACGTAACTTATGGGGTACACCTCCATGTTCAGTGCGATCCCGATCTTGCAGGACACTATATTATCGCTGACCGTAATACCGCCTATATCGATCGTGGACAAACCCACCGAATCCCCACCAAGGGAGGTGAAAGAGATATTTATCCCGTCCCCACCGGCCGTGATATCATTTCCCGAGACCACGATCTCATCCATGGAAAACGAGGTCATGAACTCGTTGCCGTAACCCAGATCGGAAAGGGTCAGTATTATACCGTCCTTCGTGGCATCTATCACGTTATCCTCCATTCTGAAACCGCCGAAGTCAAAGCGCCCCTTGAGCCTGAGATCGTTCCCGATACTGTCGACGTTCTCAAGATCTATACCCCTTCCCGCACAGGTGATATCGTTTCCCGAGATGCTGAACTCACCCATCTCGAAAAATGCGTTATCCTCCACATACATTCCGATATGGGAGAACTGGTCGATCACGATACCGTCATCCCCGCTCGTAATGGTGTTATCATCAACCTGGATCCCTCCGATCTGGCCGTACGAATTATCGAATATATCATAGACCATCTCGTTGAAATATAGCCATATCCCGTCGTCACTGCTTGTTATATCATTCCCGGAGAAGGAGAGATTCCCGAAGATGAACCTCCCGTTATTGTACAGGTCGTATCCAAAATACTGCAAGGTGTTCAGGCAGATGCCGTAGCTCATATCAGAGTATATGGTGTTGCCATCAAAGCTGATATCCCCCATTACCACCTCTGAGGAGACCTCTATATCGTACCCGAAATATTCGAAATGTTCTACATACACCCCTTCATCGTTGCTCCAGATGACATTATCGTTCACGGTCATATCGCCGATCTCCACATAATTATCACCGTAGAGATAGGATCCGAGATAATCGAAATTTTCCAGGGTCATGCCATCATTTGTCCTGCTCACGATCTCATTGCCGTCAATATGCATCTCCCCCATCTCGAAAGAGGACCCCCCATACATTTCATATCCGATATATTCGTAATACTCAATATAGATGCCTTCATATGAGCTGTTGATGATATTATCCGATATGGAGAGATCCCCGATGATCACATCCGCCTCATCATAGAGATATGACCCGATATCGGAGAATAAATAGAGGTATATACCGTAATTATCCTCAGAATATATCGTGTTCCCGATCATCTCGATATTACCCATAAGGAATTTGGATGTCCCATAGTTCTCATAGCCCATCCCGTAGATATCTCCAACGTAGAGTCCGTACCCGTCCGCCTTTATGCTGTTCCCATTGAATGTAATATCACCCATGGTAAATGAGGAGTTGACGTACATGTAATTCCCAAAATATTCGATATATCCAACATACAATCCGTCACCCGTACCTGATCCGAGTACGATATTGTCATCAAAATGAATGCCCCCCATTGAGAAAACGGAGGAACCGTAAACCTCGTAGCCGAAGTATTCGATATAATAACAATATATGCCGTATGCTTCGGAGGTCACGTTGTTCTCACTCACCGATATATCATCCATCGTGAACGAGCTGGTACCGTGTAGATATGAGCCGAAATACTCGATGTAATCGATATATATCGATTCTCCGGTTGAATCTATGAGGTTCTCCTCGATGAGAACGCTCTCGAAGGATACGGCGGAATCTCCATAGAGATCATATCCGAAATACTCAAGGTAAACGTAGATCCCGTATGCAACGGATCCAATGGTGTTACCCGATATATCAATGGATCCAAACCTGACAACGGAGTTATCATAAAGGTAACTCCCGAGATGATATATATCGTTGATATAGATGCCGTGGCCGTTGGATCCTATCTCATTTCCCTTGATCTCGACATCACCGATGGTAAAGCTAGAGGTATCTTGTAGATCGTATCCGATATTGTATAAGGAATTATAATAGACCCCCACATCATTGGAAACGATCAGATTATCGTTACAGGTTATGTTTCCGATGGTCACTTCCGCCATCCCAACATTCTCGTAGCCGAAATTATACAAACTGCCTATGTAAAAACCATTGGTCGAGGTGGACTCCAGGTCATTGCCATCCACGCGGATATCACCCATGGTGAACGAGGAGGATCCGGACATGTATGACCCTATCCTCGTCATCTGGTTGATATCTATGGAATTATCACCGGAAAGGATCTCATTCTCCTCCACAAGTAGATTCCCGATGTTAACCGAACTGCTTCCCGACATGTAATCGCCCCAGTATCTGAAAGATCCCAGCAGGATGCCCTCCGCGGATGATTCGATATCGTTCCTGAGGAACTGAATATCCTTCATTGTGAGGGAGGCAGATCCGCCCATATCACGACCGAAATAGGAGAAGTAATTCACATGGACACCTCTACCTGCCGATACGATCTTATTATCATCAAACCGGAAGCTCCCGAAAACAGCGGTGGAATCTCCCTCGTTGTTCTCTCCACAGTTTCGAATCCTGTAACAGTAAATACCGGCGCTTCCGGTTGCGGTTATGTCATTCCAGCACACCTCAAGATCTTCGAACATGAAGGATGAGTCACCATACATATACCCCCCAACGTGACTGAAATAGTGGAGGTCGACGCCCATGTCACCGATGATCTCGTTCTCCAATATACTGATGCTGTTCATCCTCACCGTGG
>JAUVLN010000266.1 GCA_030600725.1 Thermoplasmatota archaeon
ACGCTGATACATGCCATGAGGAGATACGACAGGAAGAGGGGACTGGCGACGATCTGCCTTGGAGGCGGCAATGCGGTCTCAATGGTCATCGAGAGATAGATAGGAGGCGATACGATGGAAGTCAAAAAGATAGGAGTGATAGGGGCCGGCCAGATGGGGCACGGGATAGTCATCGTCTCCGCAATGGCAGGGTACAATGTGATCATGAGGGACATCACGCAGGAGTTCGTTGACAACGGTATGGGCAAGATAGAGAAGTTCCTCTCCAGGTCCGTCGAGAAGGGAAGGATCGAGGCCACGGAGAAGGATGCGGTCCTGGGAAGGATCTCCACCACCCTGGAGCTCTCTGACCTGAAGGATGTGGACCTCGTCGTGGAGGCCATATTCGAGGATCTCAAGGTAAAGAAGGAGCTGTTTCGCGACCTTGATTCCATCTGCAAGGAGGGGACCATACTGGCATCCAACACGTCGACGATCCCGATCACGGACCTCGCCTCCGTCACGAAGAGGCCGGATCTGTTCATTGGAATGCACTTCATGAACCCGGTGCCGATAATGAAGCTCGTGGAGGTCATAAGAGGGCTGAAGACATCCGACGAGACAACGAAGCTGATCTTCGAATTGTCCGAGAAGATGGGCAAGGTGCCCATAGAGGTGAACGACAGCCCCGGCTTCGTGTCAAACCGGGTACTGCTGCCCATGATCAACGAGGCGGTCTACTGCCTCTACGAGGGAGTGGGCACCCCGGAGGCCATCGACGGGGTCATGAAACTGGGTATGAACCACCCCATGGGCCCCCTGGCCCTGGCCGACCTTATCGGACTTGACGTGTGCCTCAACATCATGAACGTTCTCTACGATGGGTTCAACGATTCCAAGTACAGGCCGTGCCCGCTTCTGAAGAAGATGGTGCATGGCGGACAGCTGGGAAGAAAGAGCGGAAAGGGTTTCTACGACTACAGCAGGTGATATGATGGAATACGAGAACCTGATCCTGGAAAAGGACGGCCATGTGGCCGTGATCAAGATAAACAGGCCCAAGGCGCTGAACGCACTGAACGAGGATACCCTCAAGGAGCTGCTCGGCGTGGTGAATGAGCTGGAATCGGACGCTGATATCAGAGCGGTCATACTAACGGGGGAGGGGAAAGCCTTCATCGCCGGGGCCGACATCAAGCTCATGTCCGATCTGACCCCGCTGGAAGCAAAAGCTTTTGCTGAGTTCGGTCACGGTATTCTCAACAGGATCGAGGCCTCCCGGCTTCCGTTCATCGCTGCCGTCAACGGCTATGCACTCGGCGGAGGCTGCGAGGTGCTTATGGCATGCGACATTGTCTACGCATCGACCAGGGCCCTCCTGGGACAGCCGGAGATCAACCTGGGCATAAGCCCCGGATTCGGCGGAACGCAGAGGATGACCAGACATGTTGGCAGGATGAAGGCGAAAGAGCTTCTGCTCACCGGAGACAACATCTCTGCGGAAGAGGCGTTCAGGATAGGCCTCATCAACAGGGTCGTCGAACCCGACCAGCTTATGGGGGAGGCCATGAAATTGGCCTCAAAGATCGTATCGAAATCTGCGGTCCAGGTGAGGTTCATAAAGGAGCTTGTCAACAAGGGTGCGGACATCGACCTCGCTACGGCCAACGCTCTGGAGATATCCTACTTCTCCTCCAGCTTCTCCACCCACGATCAGAAGGAGGGCATGGCCGCCTTCATCGAGAAGCGAAAACCCGACTTCCACGGCAATTGAATCCGTTAAGATCGTCCTATCTTCGGGCCCGTTCCACATTCAACATAGCTCATATCGAAGATAAAACCTCACATTATGAGAACGGGCGTGATCATTTCAAATAAAATCCTCAGTAAATTCCAAATATAATTTGAATTAGTTAATTTGAAATAACTAATTTAAAATATTATAAATGACATAGTTTCAATATGGATCTGGAATTCAACAGACGCGAGGCCCGTGATCTCGAGGGGACATGGGCTTTACTTTACGGTAGAAGGAAAACTGGAAAGACGTACCTTCTTCGGCACATGATCGAAAATGCCCAATATATATTGGTCGGGAGGGAAGGGACCGTCTGGATCGAGGGGAACCCGGATAGGCGGATCGGTTCGATCAATGAGCTGACCCGGCATGTGAGGGAGGCCCTGGAAGGAGGCGAGAGGATAATTCTGGATGAGTTCCAGAGGGTCCCCATGGACGATCTGGAATGGATCTCCTCCGTCCACCCCGCAGGCCAGCTCATCCTCTCCGGCTCATCCATGAGCGTCGTAAAGAAGGTACTTGGACCCGGATCACCGTTGCTGGGAAGGTTCAGGGAAAGGAGATTATCATTGATCTCTCCGGCCGACCTTTTCCGGGATGATAGATCGGAGTTCGGATTGGATCACGCCCCCTACCTTTCGGACCCATGGACCATTCCGCTGTTGAAAGGGGGAGATGTGCTGAAGGACATCTATCGCCTGCTTGAGGGAACGGCTTACACCGTACCCTCATTGGTCGGAGAGATATTTCACGAGGAGGATAGAACGCTTTCCGAGATATATCAGTCCCTGCTATCCTCGATAGGATCGGGAAGGACCAGGCCCCACGAGATGGCGGCCGATCTATTCAGGAAGGGCGTTATATCAAAGGAGAGCCCCTCCCGGATATCCCCATATCTGAAAGCCCTTGAAAAGATGGGCCTGATCGAGTCCATCAGGATATTTCGCAAGAAGAGGAATACGCTTCGTTTCACATCTCCGGTGATGACACTTTTTTATTATATGGAGGGAAAGTACGGCCTTGAAAAAGGACTGCCCCCTTTCGAGAAGGTGAAACAGAACCTCAGAAGGATACATTCGATATGCATGGAACATTACCTCACCAGGGCTTTTGCGGATAAAATGGGGGGGGAATTGAGATACTCGTTCGAGCCGGAATTTGACGGAGTGGTGGTGAACAGGAATGAGAGGCCCATTGCGGTCATAGAGGTGAAATGGAAGGATTTGAGAGGATACGATATCGATAATTTCATTGAAAAAACACGGGATCTGGACTGCAGGAAGATCATTCTCACCAGGAGCCCTTTTGGGGGAGAAAGTGAGGGAGTGAGCATATTATCCGAAGGAGAGATCATCCATTACCTCCGCGATCCTGAACTTGACCTGAGGGAATGAGTCCACCATTGGAACATAAGCATAAGCTACAAGGTAATGAAACCGACGCCCACCGCTTCGTTCTCAGGCCTTCTTGAATACCGTCTTGAGCTTCTGGGCTATAAGGTCCATGTCTGCCATCAGGCCGGCCTGGCCCTTCACCACCTGGAGCAGCTTGAGCCGGTCGGTGAGGGATGCCGGATCTCCGGTGC
>JAUVLN010000232.1 GCA_030600725.1 Thermoplasmatota archaeon
GGCAGGAGCCCATCTACGGTGATGTGGTTCCCCCGGATGAACCGTATCCTGAACAGGCCGATCAGACCCCGGTCGATCCCACCATACTGCAGGACGATAACAACCCGCCGGTGGATCCGGGTTTCCCGCAACAGCAGGAACCCCTTCCGGAACCGGCCCGGGGGGAGATCGCACCGCCCCCGCCGATGCCCCCGGAACCGGAGGTACAGCAGCCCCAGACCCAGATGGTTTCCCCGGCGGTGGAGGAACAACCTCCAGTTCTGCAGACGGAAGAAGAGTGATACGGAAAAATGCGGTTCCGGGCGGTATACTGCCCATGGGTTCTCATGTGATGGTCATCGTTAAATAATTTGAAGATAGAATCAGCTGTAGAGCCAGTACGAAAAGGCCCGGAAATGATAGGCTGGAATAATATATGTTGATCGCTCCAAAACCTTTAATAAAGGAGTGGCCATTCAATGCCAAATCATCATGCCGGGCGATTTTAATATGGAGGCTATGATATGGGTTCACAAGCTAATTTCTTTGAGAATCTCGGAAGGGACAAGTATATACTGATCGTTACAGCAGTTGTATTCGTTCTACTTGTCTCTGTCCTTGCAATGGTATTTGTCGATTGGACAGGTGCGGAACCTCGGATCGAGTCAGGAGGGGAGTACATCAATACCATCCCGAATCCCTCGGGTGTGAAGAAGTCCGACTCGGATTTCTATATCGATGATATGGGTACCAAGATCTCGTGGCCGGACAAGCTGTCCGATATCGAGGAGAACTACATCTACGGGACCGATTGGATGGAGCCGGATACCGATCACGATGGAATGGAGGATGGATGGGAGGCGCTATACAGCAGGCCGAACCCCATCACGGAGAGGCTCACTATAGATCCTAACCTATGGGATGCCTTCGAGAACCCCGACGGTGACGGGTTCGACCTCAACAACAACGAGATGATCGACAAGGAGGAGGAGCTTTTCAACCTGAGGGAATACGTCGGTGGAGTGGAGTGGAACTACACAACACTGACCTTTGAACAGAACGATCCCACATTCGGCGGGAAGACCCCCGCCAGCAGCACCGAGAACCCCTCGGGAGACTGGAGATATATAGGAAAGAAGGGTGGTTTTCACCTTTACGATGATCCATCCGATGGTATATACGGGGACAGGCTTAACCCAGATGATTCCCTTGAGGACGACTATCTGAGATACAACCCATACATTCCCTCTGTCTTCAAACCCGTGACGACAAACCCTTCACTTTGGGATACGGACCTGGACGGCATGGATGATGGTTGGGAGCTATATTACAGCATTAAATTGAAGGAGCGCTTCTTCGACGAGGGTGAGACCCGTGTTTTCGAGGGCAGTATCGATGATGACGACCTCGAGGCCCACAAGGATGGACGGATCGTCGAGATAGTGGTCCCAAAGAAGGTCACGGGTGGATCGGAGGATCTCGTGGTCCCCTGGTCCACGAACATGATCAATCCACTCAATCCAAATGACGCATTTCTCGATATGGACGTGAGGATCGGATACCAGATCGGGCTAAGCTCCGAAGGGGCCAAGAAGATACCGGTCATGATCCAGGAGGGTGATTCGCTCACGAACCTTCAGGAGTACCAGAACCACACTTCACCTCTCGACTGGGATACGGACGGCGACTCGCATTTCAACACCCTTACGGGTCAGATGTACAAGCTCTCCGACTATATCGAGCTGAACATCAACAGGACAAAATCCGCCGTGGACTGGAACGGGGATGGTGTACTGGATTACAAGACATGTCCGTACAAGGCGGATACGGACGGCGACGGCATGCTCGACGGATGGGAGCTGGATACGGGCCTCGACCCGTTGAACTCCACCGATAGGTTCAAGGATCTGGACAATGACGGTCTGCCTAACTACCTGGAGTACGCTTTCCCGGACAAGACCAACCTCTGGTTCCAGACCGATCCGAAGAACCCCGACACCGATGGTGACGGAATGCTCGACGGTTGGGAGGCATACAATGCGAAGGTCATATCCCAGGATATCGCTGAATCCATCCAGGAGGATCTGGAGGACCTCATCAGTGACGGCTACAAGACCAAGTATACGGTCTCCCCGATGATATTTGACGCCTACGAGGATAACGATGGATGGTGGAACATCACCGAGGAGGGCTATGTGGTCTATTCCAAATATCCCGACGGCATGACCAATCTGGAGGAGTTCCTGGGTACGCTCCAGTATCCCATATCCACCAACCCCAATGATCCGGATACCGATGGCGACGGACTGACGGACGGAGAGGAGCTCAAGATAGGATTCCTGGGAGAGCTCATAGGTGAGAATTACTTCACCAATCCCAAGTTCGCCTCCATTTATTATACCAACGCCACAATGGCCGACTCGGACAACGATTTCGGCGGCTCCCTCAATATTGGGCAGGTTGGAAACCTGTCAAGGTCGCTGGATGATTGGGAGGAGACCCAGGGAAGGACCAAGTACAAGCTCCCTTACAATGGCTTCGATGACGATCAGGATGGAATGGTGGATGAGCCCGAGGGCGAGTATCTTATCTTCGATCCGACCAACGCCACCAACCCGGATACGGATCTGGACGGATGGATGGATGTCGACGAGCTCTTCGGCATCGATACCACGCTGCTCTGGGAGAAGTCCAACATGGGCATCATCAGGATCGATCCGAACAAGAAGGATACGGACAACGATCTAATGGGGGACTACGACGAGCTTCACCGTATACCCAATTACAGGGAGTGGATCACCGATCCAAGGGACCCGGATACAGACCAGGACGGTATGGAGGACGGCCTGGAGAACATAATTGATTTCTTCCCGCTTATCGACTATCATAGGACCGATAATTACGATGCGAACAACGATGGGGACTACTCCGACGAGGAGCTGGGTGACGTCTGGTGCACCGTTGACAGGACCAACCCGACAAAGAGGGATACCGACTTCGATGGTATGCCCGATGGTTGGGAATACCGGATGGGCAAGATCATCAAGTCGGATGAGACCAGAAAGATGATCGAGTGGTACGACTTCGAATACAATACCGACTACTGGAACCTACTTCCAGAGGGCGGCCACTTCTGGATAGTCAATCCGCTCGTCCCCTCCGACCCCTACGACGACCCGGATCGCGACGGTCTGACCAACTGGGAGGAGTACGAGAACGGCACCGATCCCCTGAACTGGGATTCGGATAACGACGGGATGCCCGACGGCTGGGAGCTTGCCGACGAGAACAGGGGCAGCCCAGTGTGGAACCCGGAGACGAAATCCTGGGGATATGTGTTGAACCCGCTTTCGCCGTCCGACAATCCGGACTGGTGCCTGGATGCGGACCATGACGGCGTCTGGTATGATATCTACACCCAGACGGCCCCTGGTGAGTACGAATACGTCCCATACTATTTCCCCTGGATCAACCTCTACGAGTACCAGTACGGATACGATACGGACGGGGACGGCATAAACGATATCACAACCTCACCGGCACCCTGGATACTGGAATCCGGGGACAGGGGCGGTTACGACTCGGACACCGATTCCATGTGCGACGGATGGGAGGTATGGGTTACGGATTACGTGGGCAACATATCCGATCCGCAGCCCTTTGAGGATAACGATACCCTGCCTCGTGGATGGGAGGAGCTGTTCAACGGTTCGATGTGGAACGACCCACTCTGCTACATCTACGAATCGCAGAGGAACGGAACCTGGGATCCATGGGCCAATTCAGTGGATATGGCCCAGGAGGGTAGAAGGATCTTCATCCCCGCCGGGTTCAAGCCAGGTGCGACGAACCCCGGACATTTCCTGGGATCCCTCTGGTCCGACAGAACGGATACCAACAGGGACGGTGTCAACGACAACAAGGACAACAAGGATGAGGATTCCGCCAACAACTACGATGAGTACCGCGGTCACACCGATCCGACGGACGGGTTACACTATCCGGGAGTGCCGGGAAATCCAGGCATACCTCCTCTCGCCAGCGGACCATCGAGGAGATCGATCGAGCCCCCTGTGGA
>JAUVLN010000127.1 GCA_030600725.1 Thermoplasmatota archaeon
CATCACCGCCTATGGAGAGGACCGGGGGCGTATCCTCCTCGACGATCACCGTCAATGTGTCGGTATCAAAAAGCGCCCCCAGGAAAACAGAAAGGGTTACAGTGTAGGTTCCGGGGATCTCGAACAGGTGGGCCACGGTAATTCCTGACGCCTCGTTGATGATCCCGTTCGCCGCATTGAAATCCCAGCTGTATTCCATCTCCTCTCCCAGCATCTGATAGGAGCCGGAACCATCGAACGTCACCACCTGGTTCCTGTATTCCGTTCGATCCTCGCCCGCGTCTGCTACCGGCTGGTCCGGCAGATAGGGGATCGTGATGAAACAGTACTCATCCAATGTTATCCTGATGTCCGCATATGTGGTCTCCACCTGTCTCATGTAAAGCCTGACCTTGCCCGGGGACATTACGGGAAGGTCCCCCTGTATCACATCGGAATCGATATTGATATCCTCCGACCCGTCCGGCAGGATATCAATTGGCTCGAACCACGCCTGTGAGTCGGAGGCCTCATTTGGGTCCATGAAGAAGGATATGTAGATCTCCAGGGTCGCCTTGGCGCTTCCGTGATTGAACGCAGAAAGGGAGATGGACGCGTGGTCATTGCCGGCTGGCCTGCCGACGATATCGTCGATATCGAACACGGCCCAATCGTATCCCGAGTGGTTCTTCAGGTAGATGATCCCGGGCCCGGCCGACTCCCCCACAAGATCCATGCTCTCCGTGGGAAAAAGGGTCATGTAGATCGTGCTGTCCAGAACTGCTTCCGCTGTTGGGGTATGTGAAAAAAGGCTCGAACCTGTAAGGATCAATATGATGATCGGCAATATGATCTTGATCCTCTCATCGATTCCCATTGGGTTTCTCCTCTTTGGGAGAATGAGCAGAAAGGGTAATTAAACTTTCCAGCCGGCGCTCATCTTTCCAACGTCGGGATATCCTCCCAACTCCCATTGTAGATCCTCTCCACAAGCATCTCCCCGGCCTTCCTCACCGGGTCGGTCATCTCGTTGAACAGGCCGAGGTCCATCGCCTGAACCCCGATCAGCTCCACCCTCTCCTTGTGCTCCTGAAGCCTCCGCATTATGAATGACAGGGGCATTGAGTGTGTGTTGGGCATGGGTACACCTATGGCATCGCCGCCCAACCTGAAAACGGCCCCTGGCTCCCCCTCGAGGTCCACGGCATCGACAAAGAGCACGATGTCGGCATCGGAGTTCCTGATGGGCTTGGAGAAGTTCTCCGGCATCACATCGGCGTCGATGACGTCTATCCGTCCCCAGGAGGGCTGTCCATCCTTTTCAAGCCTTTCCTTCAAAAGATCGCAGACATAAGGGCCCACCAGGTCGTCCCCGCGGAACCTGTGGCCCACACCAACTATCATGAGCTTATTTCCCTGGATCATTCCCTGGGCACCTTCTCCCAATCGCTGAGGAACTTATCCATACCTATTCTGGTGAGGGGATGCTCTATCATCTGGATCAGGACCTTGTAGGGTATCGTCGCTATGTCCGCGCCGGCCTCCGCGGACTCCAGGACGTGGAGGGGATGCCGTACCGAGGCGACTATGATCTCGGTCTCCAGTCCGTAGATCGAGAAGATGTTGGAGATCCTCCTGACGAGCTCCATACCGTATTCGGTTATATCGTCTATCCTTCCGACGAACGGGGAGACGAAGGACGCCCCCGCCTTGGCAGCGAGAAGCGCCTGGTTTGCCGAGAATATCAAAGTGACGTTGGTCCTGATGCCCAGCTCCTTGCACATCTTGGTGGCCTTCAATCCCTCCGCGTTCATGGGGATCTTGATAACGATGTTCTTGTGGATTCTGGAGAGCTCCTTTGCCTCCTCCACCATATCCTCTGCAATCGGAGATACGACCTCGGCCGATATGGGCCCATCCACGATCTCGCAGATCTCCTTCACAACGTCCTCGAACCTCCTGCCCTCCTTTGCGATCAGTGAGGGGTTCGTCGTTACGCCGTCTATGACTCCAAACTTCGCGCCTTCCTTGATCTGATCAATGTTCGCCGTGTCAAGAAATATCTTCATCCTATCACCTCTTCATCGATACCGTATATTTCGCCTTCTCTACCAGATGGTTGACCTTGAGCCCGTAAGCCTCCATCAGCTCCTCGGATTCGCCGGACTCCCCGAAAACGTTCGGGATACCCACCCTGCTCTGGGGGACCGGGGAGGAATCCACAAGTACCTCCGCCACCGCCGAGCCCATACCGACTATCATGTTGTGCTCCTCTGCGGTCACGATGGCCCCCGTATCCCTGGCAGCCTTGATTATGGAGCTCTTGTCGATCGGTTTGATGGATGACATGTTGATGACCCTTGTGGAGATATCCTCCTTCTTTAGCACCTTGGCGGCCTCCAGGGCCTTGCTCACCATAAGGCCCATTGCGATTATCGTGACATCATCCCCATCCCTCAGGGTATCGGCCACACCGATCCTGAATTCGTGGTTCTCATCGTATATCACGGGGGTGTTCGTCCTTCCCAACCGAACGTAGAACGGGCCCGGGGTCTCCGCGATTTTCATGATCACGCTCTTGGTCTCGTAATAATCGGCGGGAGCGATCACCGTCATGTGCGGTATAACCCTCATCAATGCCAGGTCCTCGTGCATCTGGTGTGAGGCGCCGTCGCCGCCCACCGTGATCCCGGCATGGGTGGCCACGATCTTCACGTTCAGCTTGGGATAGGCGATGGACTGCCTGATCTGATCGTACGCCCTCCCCGTGGCGAACATGGCGAAAGTGGACGCGAACACTATCTTGCCAGTCGTTGCGAGCCCCGCGGATATGCCCATCATGTTCTGCTCGGCGATCCCCACATTGAAGAACCTCTCGGGGAAGTCGTCACCGAACTGGGCCATCTGAGTGGACCCGGAGAGGTCCGCGTTCAGCGCTACGACCTGACTATACCTCTTCCCGAGCTCCTTGAGGGCCTCCCCGTAGCCCGGCCTCATATTCTTCAGTTCCCAGGCCATCAGATATCACCTCCAAGCTCATCGAGGGCCTGTTTCAGCTCCTCGTCGCTGGGCGCCTTCCCGTGGAATTTGAGGGACCCTTCCATGAACGAGACCCCTTTTCCCTTGACGGTATTGGCGATTATGATGGTTGGTTTTCCGTGGATCCTCGAGGCCTCCTTGAATGCGAGGAGGATCTCCTTGAGATCATGGCCGTTGATCTCTATAACGTGCCAGCCGAAGGCCTTGAACTTTGAATATATCGGGGAAAGGGACATGATGTTCTCGGTGGGCCCGTCTATCTGAAGCTGATTGCGGTCCAATATGGCACACAGGTTATCGACCTTGTAGTGAGCCGCGGCCATGGCCGCCTCCCATATCTGCCCTTCCTGTATCTCTCCATCTCCCAGCATGCAGTAGACCCTGTAATCCTTCCTGTCCAATCTCGCTCCCAGCGCCATGCCGATAGCTATCGAGAGCCCCTGCCCAAGGGACCCGGTGGACATATCGACGCCCGGGGTCTTGTTCATGCTCGGGTGGCCCTGAAGCCTGCTCCCGAGCTGTCGCAGGGTCATCAGTTCCTCCGTCTCGAAATAGCCACACATGGCCAGGGTGGCATAGAGGGCGGGCGCTCCATGCCCCTTCGATAGAACGAACCTGTCCCTGTCTGGCCATGTGGGGTTCTCAGGGTCGTGCCTCATGACCTTGTAATATAACGCTGTCAGAACCTCTACGGTGGAGAGTGATCCGCCGGGATGTCCAGAGCGAGCAGCGTGGATCATCTTCACGATCCATCTCCTTGCCTCGACTGTTATGGGCGTAAGGGTAGGTATGCTACTTTCCAGGTCGGACCAATAATCGTTTCTATCGAATGCCAATAACATCAACTCCACTACACTATCACTAACACCGCCTGTGATGGGGGAAAGGCGGTGAGTGGGGTATCCAATGCAGTATAATTAACCTTACCATCGAGGGGGGTGGTCCCAGGGGTTCGGTCCGTATCGAAGAACCTTTCGCACCCAGGCGGTTCCGCCCTCGCTCCGGGGATGAAGGGAGGCCTTGACCTCCCTGAATCCCGAAGGATGTGAGGCGTCGTCCCAGTATTTCATGAACATCGTGCCCGCCTCACGGACCGTTCTTTTTTTCCGTACCATGAGGCGGCCCTCCTGTTCGAAAACGCTCTCCTGTCCATGTTTGCTCTTGAAGTCATCACACTGCTTATTGCCGATGGGAGGTCCTGAATGGACGAAATCATCATCAAGGAGGGCGGGGTCCGTGTCGATCGAGATGAATATCCCCGGGTGATCCACCTTATCCTCCCATACGTACCTGCCCTTGAGGTAGTTGGGATCCAACGGGAAACCGATCGGTATCGAGATCAGATACCTCATCCTGACATTATGGAACCCCCCTCTGACAAGCTCCCTGGACGCCTTGATGAGGTCCCTTCTCAGCTGGGACATGATCATACCCGGATCCCCTTCGGGAAGGGGGACCGATACCAGTACGCTATCCTTCATATCGTTCTGCAGATCATCCTCCTGCCGATACGGCCTTTTCATGAAGGGGTGGAAGTATCCCGGAGAGGGGCGACCTAGGAGCGAGGAACAGGACCTTATCATCAGGTCAAGGGTCTGTGATGATATCGGCGAGGCAACGTTCCTTCCGGGGTCGATCGGATCAATTACGATATAGCGATCATTCCGGAACATGTCCGGATACCTCTCCCTTTCGATAGGTGCCTGATCGAGGAGGTCTTCCCGGTCGAACAACAGGGGTTCCAACGGAGCGGTCCCGATGTTCTCGGGTCTTACCTCCTCGCATCCCCCCGGCGCGGGCCCCTCGGCCTCGAGGGAGGAGAAGTGTGTGAGAACCGGTATGAATCCGCCGAAATACAGGACCATCAGCTCAACAAGATAGCCGCTGAAACCCCTGACGGTCTCCTCGGCACCGTAGGCGCCTATCCCTTTGAGGAACGATTTGAGGAGCACCACCTCCGCCTCCATATCCTTGGTCAACCTGGAATTTACATATCCTGTATGGTGTGGGGTTCTGTCCACTGCGGTCTGGACCCTGCTGCCTTTTTCTATGTCAAGGCAGGGGACGATATCCGCCTGGAAACCCCTGAACCTGCCCGTAATATAAGGGTGCTGGGTGTACTTCTTGGTCGGATCCTCAAGAGACATGCTCCCGATCTCCAGTCCGAGCTTCTCAAGTGTTCCGGAATCTGTGTCGGGAGGGAACAGCAGGAAGATATCCAGGTCCGGATCCTTCATCATGGTTCCCTTGGCAACCGATCCGGCCATAACGGGTCTAACCTTTATGTCACAGACCTGGCCAGAGACCGCCTCCACCTTTGAAAGGAGCTCCATACCCGCCTCATTGATGGCCTCCCTCTCGTCGGGGGAGGGCATCGCCTTCTCGAGCACCCTGGCCAGTACCTCCTCCATATCCGACATTCCCTCGCTTATTGGCTTGAGCATCATATGGCGAATGGTATTTGAACTAATAAACCATAGGTTCGAAAGGTGATACGGGAGCGAGTAGATGGTTGAGATATTGGAACTTCATCCGGGAATGATGGACTGCAACGTACTGTTGGTACTGGATGGGGACATGGGGGTTCTCATCGATCCGGGGACAGGCATGAACAGGGAGAAACTGCTCGGGGCGGTCGGGGCGGGCCTGAACGGGAGGAGCCTGGGTGGTTTGATCCTGACCCATGAGCATTTCGACCACGTTGGGGGGACCGGGGCGATCGTCGAGGAGTTCGGATGTCCGGTGTACGGATCGGCGGAGACGGCCCAGGTACTGAAGGACGGAGACCCGATGAGGAGCGGGGCTTTCCTGTTCGGCTCCGATATGGACCCGGTGGAAGGGGTGAATGTGATCGACGATAACCTCGAGATCGGTCCTCTGGGTTTCAACATCATCCACACACCCGGACACTCTCCCGGTTCGATAAGTATTCTGGAACGCTCCTCCAGGGCGCTGTTCTGCGGGGACCTTGTTTTCTGCGACGGCGGCGTGGGCAGATGGGACCTGCCAGGGGGCCATCTTCCGACGTTGAAGGGATCCATACGGAGGATACTTGATTTGAACCCGGGCTCGCTGTATCCGGGCCACGGAAGATCGGAGACGGGGGATGCAAGGGCACAGATCGAGTCATCCTACTTGACCATCAGGCACCTGTGATCAAGGCGTCCCGAAGGCGATGAAATAGAGGGCCAATCCCATCCCGAGAAACAGTAGCAGGTAAAAGAGGATCATCCCTCCCGTGAACAGAAGCTGGAACCTGGCGGCGCCCTTGGGGGTTCTGATAAGCCGCCTCATGAGGGGGCTTTTTTGCCTCACACCCCAGTGGATGTCCCTGCCCGATCGTCTTCTCGCCATCTTGTACCGTATCGATCACATGTAGAATAACATTTCACCATATATTCATCATATGTCGTTCGTTCAAGTATATTCTAGTGGAAAAGATTTAATCATACTGCCGTTTATCTACATAAAGATGAAAT
>JAUVLN010000315.1 GCA_030600725.1 Thermoplasmatota archaeon
TCCCTGATGTCGGGAAGCCCGTCGTTATCGTTGTCATCATCGGGCCATACCCAGATCTCGAACTGGGCAGAGAGCGGCACCTCGAAGTGCCCGTCGGTTACCGTCAGGTTGATCCTGAACTTGAGCGGTCCGAAGGAGACACCATCAGGCGGGTAGAATGCGAAGAGAACCTCCTCACCGTAAAGCGTTCTGGAGCTTATTCCGCCAACGTCCGAGAATGTCCAGGTGAAGTTCAGCTGATCTCCATCGGGGTCGGCCACGTAGGGCTTGAACCTGACCGGCTCTCCCCACTCCGCCCTGATGTTCTCTCCTCCGTCGCCTCCCCACTCGTTCTGATCGGTCTCATCGTAATCGTAGAACCACTCGAACTTCCTATCGTTGAGGAAGATCGGGGGGTCCTGTGCGTTCTCGACGTTGATGATCACCTTGATCTGGTCGTACTCGTGGACCTTGTCCTCCAACATGAGATAGAATTGTATCCGTTCCCCGGAGTCCTCCTTGGTGGACTGATAGGTGATATCCCAGGTGTTGGCCACGAAATCTATCTTCTTGATGGTGGCTATACCTTGAGGGTCGGTCCTGATGGAAAGACGATCGTCCAGATCGATATCCTCTCCCACCACGCGGAAGGTCACCGCATCCTCCTCCATGATGTCGAACTCCTTCTCCACGAGGTCATCCTCGATGGCCTCCCCGTCGATGGATGTGAACACAGGCCGATCGTTGGTCCCCTCAACTGCGATGAAGAGGGTCAGGTTCCTCGACCCGCCCGACTTGTCAGTTGCGGTAATGGTCATGTTCACCTCGGGGACATCGTCGTTCGTGGGAGTGAACTTGAAGATCGATTTCTTCTGGAGGTCCACGCTGTCCTTGATGACGATCACCCTTGGGTCGGAACAGGTATAGGTGACGAAGTCGTCTTCGTCGACATCCTCACACCAGAAGGAGAACTGGTAAAGCATATCCTCCACACAACCGCTGTCCTCGCTCAGGACGATCACCTCTTCCTGGTTCTCTGTCATCGTCTGCGTGTGGCCGCTGTTGATGTCCTGGAAGCTCCTCCAGTATGGGGCGTCGTTCATGGCATCGATGAATATCGTGAAGTAGTTGGAGTATCCGAACAGATCGTCGGGGGTCCCCATACCTCCGTCCGTGCCCGAGTCGATCACCTTGAGCCTTATCTGCTCCTCACCGTATTCGTTGGGAAGGTCGTTCCTGGAGAAGAGATCAAGTGCCTGATAGGTCTCGTTCTCCGCGGTCCACTTCCTGATCCTCGCCGTTATTATCGGGTCCTCGCCCAGAAACTCGAAGTCAAAGTTGAGGTCGTCGTTCCCCTTGAAGATATCGTCCCAGATGGACCCATCCACGGTAAGCTCCGTGAGGTTGATGGCACCCAGTAGGGTTCCATCCTCCTCCATGTGTATATCATCAATATCGACCTCGAACCGAGGGGGGAGGTTGACGGGTTCCGTATGGAACTGCTTTGATCCCTCCGTGAAGGATACGAGCTCGCCGGTGTCCATGACGGCGACCTTCACCCAGTAGGTGGTGTCGGGCATCATGTCCCTGTTGAACAGATCCTGGTCCATACCCTGGTATGTAGAGGTATTGTAGAGGTTGCCGGTAGGCCAGGGGTCTTCGCTTGGGTTGAAGGTGGAGTTCCTGTCGGAGATGTAGATCTTGTACTGCTGGAAATCCGGTTCCGTGTTGATCACCCATGAGATCCTCGCCCAGAAATCGCCAACAGATGGAGTTCCCTGGAACTCCACCGGTTCGGGATACTGGTTCAGAATGGAGCGGGAGTGCATGATGTCGTTATCGGTTCCGGACGGGTCGATATAGAACCACGCCGAATGCACGTCCCCTCCGGAGTCCACGGCAACCTCCTGGCTCCACTTCTTGATGTTGGGCTCGTAATCCGTGACCTTGTACGGCCCCTGCCAGGAGGTTCCGTCCGTGGATGTGGAAACCCACACGTTCGCGTGTCTCTTCGGCTGTGTTATCGAGAGGTCGACCCACGATACGGCAAGCGTTCCGTCCTCGCCCAGGGCGATGGTGGGAGGTGAGTGCCAGGCGTTGACGGATGTGTTGACCTTGACCCTGTCCCCGAAGCTGACACCCCCGTTATCGGAGCCCATGTACATCGCACATGCTCTGTCCTCGAGGTTACCCCGGTAAACTGGATGGCCGGTGGGATCCTCGCCCGCATTCAGGTTATCGTTGCCGTCTGTGGAGAAATCCCACCAGATGATGTGTACCCCGTCATCGTCTGCGACGATCTCCGCGAAATAGCTGTCAATATCGTCTTTCTCGGATATCATCACTGGAGTATCGAAGGAGAGCGTTCCCGTCATTGATGAGGTGGATGCCTTTGTGAACCAGCACAGCTGCCTCCAGTTCGGGTTGGCGTTCCAGACGACATATACGTTGTCGCTATCTGCAGCCACTGATGGCCACTTCTGGACCATCGAATCCGAGTGATCGTTTTGTTCGTAGACCTTCTGCGGGGTTGACCAGATAGAGCCGCCGTTGGTGGAATAGCTGATATATATCCTCTCACTGGGGTCGGTATCTTTATTCTCCTTCCATACAACGAAGATGTTCCCGTTGGGATCATAAC
>JAUVLN010000018.1 GCA_030600725.1 Thermoplasmatota archaeon
GAATATATCCTCTTGGAAGCTGTACAATGAAGTACAATCCTAAGATAAACGATATGATCGCATCACATCCAACTTTAAGGCAGATCCATCCGAGACAACCAGATGATACCATTCAGGGACTATTGAGGATTCTTTATGAGCTGCAGGAGTATCTTTCCGAGATCGGTGGTTTTCACACAACAACACTTCAGCCTGCTGCAGGTGCTCAGGGAGAATTCACAGGTCTTCTCATAGCACGGAAATACCATGAGATGAACGGTCAGTTGAGGGATGAGGTGATCGTTCCGGATTCCGCACATGGGACAAATCCGGCATCCGTGGTAATGGCCGGATTCAAACTGATAACGATCAAATCCGGAGAGGATGGAGAGGTGGATATCGAGGCACTGAAGAATGCTTTGTCCGAGAGGACGGCTGTTTTCATGATCACCAACCCCAGCACCCTGGGCATCTTTGAAAGGAGGATACTTGAGATAAGGGATGAATGCCACAGGTCTGGAGCCTTACTCTACTATGATGGTGCGAATCTAAATGCCCTGATGGGTAAGACAAGGCCAGGCGATATGGGCTTTGATATAATGCATTTCAATCTTCACAAGACCTTCGCCACTCCCCACGGTGGCGGTGGGCCAGGTTCCGGTCCAGTTGGTGTGACAGAGAAACTCAGGGATTATCTTCCGGTCCCGTTAGTGATCAAAGATGGTGACAAATATAAGCTGGATAACGATCTTCCCTGTTCGATCGGAAAGGTTAAGGAATATTTCGGAAACGTAGGTGTATTGATCAGGGCATGGGCATATATCAAGATAATGGGGGCCCAGGGATTGAAAAGGGCATCCGAGATCGCGGTGCTGAATGCGAATTATATCAGACACAGGATCGAGAAGTACTATCCTGTTCCATTCCCGGGGAAGACCAAGCATGAATTTGTATCCACGGCCGACTCCCTTAAAGAGAAGGGCGGTTCAGCCAGATCAGTGGCGAAACTTCTTGCGGAAAGAGGTCTGCATCCACCGACGAATTACTTTCCTCTTATCGTCAGCGAGGCACTGATGATCGAACCTACCGAAACAGAGACGCTGGAGGAGCTGGATAAATTCTCGGATGCGATGATAGATATCGCAAAGACAGCGACAGCCGAGGATTTCGATCTATCTCCAAGAAGGACATCCGTTGCAAGGGTTGATGAGGTTCTTGCTGCAAAAGAGCTTAGATTGAACTGGCGTCAGGTTTAAAACAACAGAGGACTCCGATCCTCATCAGGGGGAAGGCCCACGGCTTCCCCTGTGATTCTTTTTTTATAATCCGGTAGATATTAATCAAGGTCCGGATATGGGTATTAAGTTGGTTCAACAGGAGAAGTCGAGCAACAACATATTAATCGTTCCTGGTCAATCAGGTATAGAAGAAACCAGATCATCGAATACTGAAACAGTAACAAACCAGATCATTCGATCAAAAGAGAGGATGGAGGGTTGGGGAGCCAAAACCTCCAATACCGATATAAAGTTGAAAACCTTGTTTGGAGCTCTCTACATGGAAAGCGAATCACCCCCCTCGCCCATGATTACGATCAGGGAAAGATCCGTGGAGAGGATAAGGAAGAAGTTCTACATCCACAGGAGTGATAAAAGTATTTTATTCGATATCGACATCTCATCTCTGGCGAGATTGGACACCCCTGAAGGATTTACCAGGATTGGAGTGATGTTGATCCAACTCAGCACTTTCCTGAAAAGCAGGGCGATTATCAATGTAGAGTGTGCAAATAAAGTTGATCGCCAAAGGGATCCGATCCTTTATCGGAACGCCATTCGAATATTGAAGGAAGCCGTTAAGATCGGTTTTCCGTATATCAAGGTACCTGGAGGGGTACATATTGAGGACCTTCAGGGGATCTGGTCTATTGCAGAGAAAAAAGGTATCCAAATAATACTGACCAATTTGGTGGGGGATGACGAGAACTGGACCCCTCCAGAACAGGAAAAGATGTCCTACTGTTCATACTATGAACTTGTAGTGACTGTCGACAACAGCGATGACCTGGACCGGCTTTTGAAACTGACCGACATCGTCAACCTCTTCATGAAGGATAATGGGCTGATAATTCGGGTGAGAGGACTATTTTCACCGATACTGAATCTCCTAACACCCGCCCTGGGCTCCTCCATGTTCCAGTACGATATGGAACTGATAAATCCGGAGAAGGGATTTGATGAGCTCGCCCGTAAGGAACTACTGATGAAGGAGATGGGTCTATCCAAGGAATTCCAGAAAAGCAAATGGTCTCTTCGGAAATATAGGGTATCACAGGATACAAAGATCAATTTCATATTCGGCAAGATAGGTGGAACATCGAGAACCGTGGTGATGTTCAATGGAGAGGCGAGAAGGAGGATGGAGGAGTCCGTATTCATTCCTTACGAGAGCGATTACAATGACTTCTCCAGGTGTGTAGATATGCTCAGGAATGCGAATTCAAATGGGGCGATAATAGATATACCATACAAATCCCTTGCAATCACATTCGTGGATGAACTTTCAGAGATATCGGAGATAGTCGGCAGCATAAACCTGATCAGGAAGGATGAGAGCGATAGGCTCATCGGTTATAACACAGAGGGTCAGGCGGTGGTGGAGGTGCTTGAAAAGACAAATATTGATCAGTCTTCCAGCGTTCTCATATTGGGAAGCGGAACAACAGGCAGATCTGCTGCCGCCTCACTGCATGCGGCGGGTTACAGGGTTCTTCTAATGAACACGGGAAATGCCAAATTGGATGGGTTCGCCCGGAAGCTTGGACCCGGGGCGGGTACGATAAGTCTGGATAACGTGAAGCGCCTGAAGGGTAAGATAGATATCATGGTCAATGCAACACCAAATGGAATGATAAAAGATCCCAGGAACCCTGGTATGAAATTGATGGTTTCCGAGATAGCAAGGGATCTTGAACCCAGGGTGGGAGTAGAGCTTTCATACAGGGAAAACTGGACGCCCTTCCTATCCTCGGTCGAGTCCCGGGGCGGGCTTATCATCAGTGGGGTGGATTTTCTTCTGAAAAAGAAAGAACTGACATATCAGATACTGATGGGTGATCGCCCAAATGTAGGTTTTATGAGGGAAGTAACAAGGGAGGCCGGTCTATTGTAAGGGAGCTTTCAAAGCTTTCTTTTGCATGCAGGACATCTCTTGTCGGAAGATGAGATCACCCCCTCACAATATGGGCAGTTGACCTTTTCCTTCATATCAATGACCCCATCTAATTTTACGATATCCTGGTCATTTTTCTCATTGCTCTCTTGACCAATTCTCTTCAATTTTGAACCACAGTGTGGACATGTTATCGATCGGTGAGTCACGTTCTTCCCGCACTTTCCGCATATGTATTCCACCTCATCAAGGATAGACCCGCATTTTGAACACTTCGGATCATCTTTTCCGATGTAGGCGCCACAGGAGGAACACTTAATTCCCGTGGGAAGATGGTCCATACCATATCTCTTGATAGATCGGCCCTTGAAATATGCCCATGTCAGGAATATCATGAATATGGTGACGAAGATCACGGAAACCACACACCACCATCTGGGAAGTCCGAGGATCGTATCATCCCGTGTATAGGATGTGCTTTCAAAGATCTCGATCTCCCCACGGTATATGTTAACAAGAGTCCCGTTGATCTCCATCGTTACATTATATGTGAAGATCCCACTTATTTTCAGGGTAATTGAAGAGTGATAGAGTGTGCCATTGTTACCCTCGCCACTGACTTTGGAGAATTTATTCAAGGAATGATCTTTCCCGTTTACATTCAGGGATAAGATCTCACTATCCGACATGTCCGCTTCCGATATGTATATGAAGAATTCAAATTCCTCTCCTGTTTGAGGATCCAGGGGAACCCAATGAGGCCCGTAAGCGGTCGGTTCCTCTGCTGATACTTGCATGGTATCGACCAGAAAGATCGAAAGGATCATGGCAGGAATGATGAGAAGAAGGGATCTTCCGGATAAGGACATGAAACAGAATAACCGTATCGTATTATAATCCATATGCAGGAAAGATTATAATCCTTTGATCGGGTTGAACCGATATGGGGATAAAGCTAGGCGATCTGGTTGTAAAGAGAAGCCTGACGGATGATGAGCTAAAAGGGAAGATAATAACAATAGACGGATACAATCACCTCTATCAGTTCCTATCATCGATCAGAACCCCTGAAGGACATCTTCTTACCAATTCCAAGGGTAGGGTGATATCGCACATAAAGGGTATATTCTCAAGAAGTGCAAACCTTCTCTCAAAGGGCATAAAGATCGTTTATGTTTTCGACGGTGTCCCCCATCCTCTGAAGAAAAATACACTGGATCAGAGAAGGGAGAGGAAGGAGAAGGCTTTGAGAGAGTGGGAAGAGGCCTTGCAAAGAGGCGACATGGAAACAGCGAGGACAAAAGCTCAGCAGACCACACATCTCACACCGGAGATGGTGGATGATGCAAGGAGGCTTCTGGAATGCCTGGGGATACCCGTTATTCAAGCACCAGGAGAGGGTGAAGCTCAAGCAGCCCATATGGTCAAAAGAGGTGACGCATTCGCATCATCATCTCAGGATTACGATTCCATACTTTTCGGAGCAGATAGGGTGATCCGGAATCTGGGAACAACAGGAAGAAGGAAGCTCCCTGGTATCCGTAAATGGGTCAATGTGGATGTGGAGATGATAGATCTGGCCCAAACGCTTGATAAACTTGAGATCACAAGGGAACAATTGGTCGATATGTCCATCCTAATGGGAACAGATTTCAATAAGGGCTACAAGGGGATAGGGCCAAAGACAGGCCTTAAATTGATAAAGGAACACGGGGACCTGGAGACCCTGTCAAAGATCAAGCGGATCCCCCTATTCGAGTGGGATGAGGTGAGAAGGATCTTTCTTGAACCTGATATCACAACTGATTACGCAATAGATTTCGGATCCATAGATGAGAACGGGGTTGAGGATCTACTTGTGGGCAGGTTCGGATTCAATTCGGATGGGGTCAGAAAGAACCTGGATCTGATATCGAAGGATGTGGGCTCAAGATCACAATTCTCCCTGGATGCATTCATTTGAATGGATCTCTACTCTATCGGCTTGAGGTACACAACCTCGACCGTCATGGAGAAAGCATTACCGGTATCCTCATACATCGTGAGTGCGGGCGTTGGAGCTTTTAGATCACCGCAATCACCGCAGATAACAGATATTTCCCATACTCCCGTTCCATTTAGTGATTCCAAATCCACATGGCCAATATTAACCTGAAGTGTCACCTCTCCAGAAGATCCATGCGTGTTTCTAGTAAGTTCAGATTCGGCAGATATAAGCACTTGACCTGTTTCATCGTTCAAGGGTAGAAGAACTGATATACCAAGCTCGTCTCCTTCGTTTTCGAAGGTTCTCACGATCCTCCTGATGTCGTCCTCATCGGTCCAGGTCAATCGAAATGAGATCGAGTTGATAAGAGATCCGTCCTCGGGCTTATTCAACGTGTATTCCTCAAGGAATGCTTCATTCTCGGATACTTGACCGTTGAAAGTATGGGTAACACCGTCAACCTCCTTGTACGATCTTATATCGAAATCAGGTGTCGTATCGGTATCTTCCATGAGTCCAATATAATCGACGTTGTTCAATGAGAACCCCACAAGTATGATGATAGGGACCACAGCCCACGTCCCAAATACGGTCCATTTCGAGTAGAAGAATCCATACCTTGGAACCTCCAAACCCTTCTTTTTCATGATGTATTTATTGTATATCAGGAAGTTTCCGATTGTTAGAATGCCCATGGATAGGAAGATAGCCCAGAATAGAGAGGGTTTCTCCAAACCGACGGCTACCCAATCCCAGATCACTCCTCCAATCACTGCACCTGATATACTCCCCATAGCAGTAGGAAGGAATGCGTAACCCATGTACATCGCTACCTTTTCCTCAGGAGCGATCTTCGAGACGTATGATATAAAATTGGGGTGAGTGAGGAATTCACCTATTGAGAATATGAAAATGCCCAGGATCATAGCATACCAGAGAGGCACCATTCCCAGAACAAATAGGCCTGTACACACGATGATTATTCCGATGATCATTATCTTCAGAGATTTGAATCTGTCCGAGAATCTGGCAAGAAGAGGACCGAAAAGTACGATCGCAAAGGGGTTGATAGCACCCATCAGAGGTGCTTCAAACCAACTGATAGGTTTTCCTACGAATCCGATATAATAGGCTGGGATAAACGTATGAATGGATGAAAATACAAAGAAGAACCCAGCATAGATCAATAGAAGTAATGCGAATTTGCTATCTGAAAGCACGGTGGCCATATTCTTGAATGCGGTGAATATCCTCTCATCGGGATCGGTCTCTATAGGATTTTGATAAAGGAATATGGTTATCAGCAGGTTGATAGTGATCAGGACTGCACCGAAGAGAAATACAAGGTGTGCGAAGTGCTGGGGGAACAGGAAAGCTGTGGCTAAAAGAGCGAATAGGGAGCCGTAGTTTATGGAGAGATAATAAATAGAGTAGGCCGAATTTCTGTGCTCCTTCTTGGTTACATGTGCGATCGTGGCGGATACCATTGGTTTGAAGGCACCAGCACCGATGCCCCATGCGATAACTGCAGGTAGGAAAGAAAACGGCGTCGTCAGAAACGTCATGGAGATATATGTGGGAATGATCAGAATGAAAGCGAAAAGGAGGACCTTTTTGTATCCGAATTTTCTGGCAAGGGAGGCAGATACAAGCGGAACCAGATACAACATGCCAACAAGGATACCATAGATTATCCCGTATTCGGTCCCGCTGAATTTGAGATTGTAAAGAAGATGAACGGGAAAATATCCCATTATCCCATAATACGCTCCTCTTTCGATCAGTTCAAGAGTGATCACAACCCAGTAGATGGGTTTGTACCTTCGGTACGTGTCGGTGAATTTCTTATTGATACCCATCCGGTGACTCCTCCAGAGCAAAATTCCTAAAGTAATGATATTATAAGTACTTTAAAGGAGAAGGTTTGAAAAGAATAAATGAGAAGTTCAGTAGCTGATATGAAAATCGTAAAATTCACCTGTTAAGGATTCCCAATGGACTTCAGTGCTTGTTACCCTTGCGATCGGTTGGCTACCGCTGCACCATTGTATCAGCTCATTGATCATTTCAAGATCTCCTTCCATGACAGCTTCAACCGTGCCGTTTTGTAGATTTCTCACAAATCCGGTAACTCCAAGAGCATCCGCCTTTGACTTGCAGTTGGCCCTGAAGAATACACCCTGGACCCTTCCGTGAAAGATAACATGCGCTCTTTTCATCGAACGGTTATGCATCAGGCGAATATTTTGATCTTGTGCAGAATAAAACCCTTTTTCGTGTGTATTAGTTAATCTGTTTAGAAACAGAATGGAAAGGTTTATACACCTTCTAATATTACGGCGTGGCAAAGGGATATCCTATCCCGATCTCTGAAATCAGCTGTAGACGGAGGAAAAAAAATGGCAGTCGAAAAGAGTATGAAGACAATGGACGGGAACACCGCAGCAGCCCATGTCGGATACGCGTTCTCCGATGTGGCGGCGATCTATCCGATCACACCCTCATCATCAATGGGTGAGGTGGCCGATTCCTGGGCGGCACACGGGAGGAAGAATATCTTCGGACAGGTCCTCAATATAGAGGAGATGCAATCCGAGGCAGGTGCTGCGGGAGCGGTTCACGGATTGCTTTCAGCCGGGGCCTATACAACAACGTTCACTGCCTCACAGGGCCTTCTACTGATGATTCCGAACATGTACAAGATAGCGGGAGAACTCATGCCGGTGGTATTTCACGTTTCAGCAAGGGCGATAGCCGGTCAGGCACTGTCGATCTTCGGAGATCACCAGGATGTAATGGCAGCAAGATCAACCGGATTCGCCCAGATATGCTCCGGATCAGTTCAGGAGGTGATGGATCTTGCCCTTGTTGCACATCTATCGACGATCAGGTCTCAGATACCTTTCATATCTTTTTTCGACGGTTTCAGGACCTCTCATGAGATACAGAAGATCGAGGTCACGGATTACGAGGACATGAAGACCCTGGTCGATTGGGAGGCCGTGAAGAAGCATAGAAGCAGGGCACTCAATCCGGAGCATCCTCACCTACGCGGAACAGCTCAGAATCCGGATGTATATTTCCAGATAACCGAGGCTGCAAACAGTTACTATCTCGCCGTACCAGATATTGTACAGGAGGAGATGGAAAAGGTCGGTAAGCTAACCGGGAGGGGATACAACATTTTCGATTACTACGGCGATGAGAACGCAGAAAATATCATCGTTATGATGGGATCAGGACAGGAGGCCGCCGAGGAGGCCGTGGATCACATCAATTCCAACGGTGGGTCTATCGGATTGATAAAGGTTAGGCTGTTCAGGCCGTTCTCGGCAAAGCATTTACTGAAGACTATCCCATCATCGGTCAAGAGAATAACCGTTCTAGATAGAACAAAGGAGAACGGTGCGTTCGGCGATCCGCTGTATCTCGATGTATCCGTCGTACTGAAGGAAGTAGGGAGGGATATCAAGGTATATGCTGGAAGATACGGTCTTGGCTCAAAGGACTTTACACCTTCAATGATCAAGTCAGTATTCGATAATATGTCACAGGCCGAACCCAAGAACCACTTTACAGTAGGGATAGTGGATGACGTGACATTCACATCCCTGCCGATGATCGAATCGATCGATGCATCACCAAAAGGCACCGTTAGATGCAAGTTCTGGGGTCTTGGCGGAGATGGGACTGTCGGTGCGAACAAGGACGCCATCAAGATAATAGGGGATAATACGGATAAATTCGCTCAGGGATACTTCGCGTACGACTCAAAGAAATCAGGTGGGATAACAGTATCCCATCTGAGGTTTGGAGATGTTCCGATAAAATCGACGTACCTTATAGATGTTGCAGACTACACGGCCTGCCATCAGACATCCTATATCGATAAATATGATATACTGGAGGGATTGAAGGAAGGAGGAACGTTCGTATTCAATTCCCCCTGGTCATTGGAGGAGATGGATAGGGAGTTGCCTGGACGTGTGAAAAGGACCATTGCCAGGAAGAACATCAAGTTCTACAATATAGATGCGATCAAGATAGCATCCGATATAGGACTTGGTACAAGGATCAACATGATCATGCAGACGGTATTCTTCAAGCTTGCCAACGTGATACCCGTTGATAATGCCGTGAAACTGCTGAAAGAAGCGATAGCGAAGACCTACGGAAAGAAGGGACAGCATATAGTTGATATGAACAACAAGGCGGTAGATGCGGCACTGGATCACATCGTTGAGGTTGAATATCCGGATAACTGGGCCGATTCACCTGATGAGATGCCCGTTATAGAGGGAGATAGACCGGATT
The DNA here is from genome assembly GCA_030600725.1 of Thermoplasmatota archaeon. Classification (GTDB taxonomy): domain Archaea; phylum Thermoplasmatota; class Penumbrarchaeia; order Penumbrarchaeales; family Penumbrarchaeaceae; genus JAGLEG01. The sequence goes on from JAUVLN010000018.1 coordinate 9,452, forward strand.
TCATAAGAAATGTGGCCGATGTGATGAACAGGATGCAGGGAGCGACGCTACCTGTAAGCAGTTTCACACCCGCCGGGTTCTTCCCGCCAGCGACCACTCAGTACGAGAAACGAGGTATCGCCATAAAAGTACCCAAGTGGATACCGGAAATGTGTATCCAGTGCAATCAGTGCGCTTTCGTCTGTCCCCACGCGGTTATCAGGCCTTTTCTCGTCACCAAAGATGAGGCGGCCAATGCACCTGAAGGTTACCAGGGATTGAAGGCAATGGGTCCGGGAATGGAGGATTACGAGTTCAAGATACAGATATCGGTGGAGGATTGTACCGGTTGTGGTAACTGTGCGGATATCTGCCCTGCTCCAAAAGGAAAGGCCCTGGAGATGGAGCCGTATGCAACTCAGGTGAATGTACAAAAACCACTGTGGAACTACCTCAGCAAGCTTCCGTTAAGGGACGGAGGCATGGACAAGTACACGTTAAAGGGATCGCAGTTCCAGAAACCGCTATTCGAATTTCACGGCGCCTGCGGAGGCTGTGGCGAGACTCCATATATAAAATTGATCACCCAGCTTTTCGGAAACAGGATGATGATCGCAAACGCAACGGGATGTTCATCCATATACGGTGGGTCAGCCCCTGCGGTTCCCTGGGCGCTTGATGAGAACGGTCACGGACCCTCATGGGCGAACTCCCTCTTCGAGGATAACGCGGAGTATGGGTTCGGAATGAACCTTGCCATGACCCAGAGGAGGCTAGGCCTTGTTGATAAGGTGAACAAGGCACTTGAAGGTGAATTGGATGATGATCTGAAGGTGTTGTTCAATGAATGGCTTGAGAACTTTTCCAAAGGAGACGCCTCAAAGGAAATATCACTCAAGATACAGAAGAAGCTGGAGGGTATGGAGAGAAACAGCATCCTTGAGGAGATATGGGAGTCAAGGGATATCTTCACCAAACCCTCGGTGTGGGTATTCGGAGGAGATGGATGGGCATATGATATCGGCTTTGGTGGTCTGGATCATGTCATGGCAGTGGGGCACGATGTGAACATACTTGTCCTGGACACCGAGGTATATTCGAATACAGGCGGTCAGTCATCCAAGGCAACTCCCATAGGGTCGGTTGCCAAGTTCGCAGCATCAGGGAAGAAGACAGCCAAGAAGGATCTCGGAATGATGGCCATGAACTACGGCAATGTATACGTTGCATCCGTGGCCATGGGTGCAAACAAGGCCCAGTATCTAAAGGCTGTTAAAGAGGCGGAGGACTATCCGGGACCCTCCTTGATAATCGCCTATTCGCCATGTATAAACCACGGCCTCAAGAGGGGGATGGGGAAAACACAGGAAGAGGAGAAGAGGGCAGTTGAGGCAGGATACTGGTTCCTCTACAGATATGATCCAAGGCTCAAAGAGCAGGGAAAGAACCCTTTCCAGTTGGACTCGAAAGAGCCGACCGGAGATCTGAAGGAGTTCATAATGGGAGAGGTGAGATATCACACTTTGACACTGTCATTCCCGGAAGAGGCCGAGAAGCTCCACACGTTACTTGCGGAGAAAAGAAAAGAAAAATACCAGACATACAAGAGGATCGCCGAATAGGAAAAAAAATGATCGGGGGTTCGATCAGAACCCCAGATATCATTTTATTCTGTTCGATAGTGTGATGGGCATTATAATGGGCCCGCCCTATCTTCCAAAGGAATATTGACACCATTAAATGTTGACAGATAAGGTGTCAGACCCTGTGAAAATCAGCTTATCAATGTATTCTTGGTGATTTTCACGGTCCGGGCGGGCCCACTGATGATAATTTTTATTCTAATTAGAAGAGGGTTTGGTGAATTCTAATCCATAGAGGGCAAAGTAATTGATCGAAATTGAATTCCAGCATTTATTCTTTGATTAACAATGAAGAATTAATTATAATACAACAAACCATGATGTCACTGAAAAACAAGCCTCTTTAAAACTGGTGAAAGAAGATGAAAACGAAATTACCAAGGGAATTCTGGGCGGTAAATGCCTCCAACCTTTTCGAAAGAGGAGCATACTACGGAATGCTGGCTGTTTTCTCCTATCATCTCGTTTACAATGTCGGGATCGAGAGCTGGATGGTCGGCATCCTCACCGGTTTATCAATGGGATTGATCAATTTCCTGCCGCTTATCTCCACTGCCATCGCCATCAAATACGGATTCAAGAGGATCCTTCTATTCTCTTATATCACCCTGGCTGTTGGATACATAACCCTGGGTTTCGGATACAACCTCATATTGATATTCATGGCTGTGATCATAATGGGCCTGGGATCGGGTTTCGAAAAGGCTCTCATAGCTGCATCGATCTCACATTCTTCAGATGAGAAAAACCGGGATTATGCATTCAATGTCTATTACTGGGTAATCAATTTTGGAGCATTTTTCATACCTTTGAGCATCACTTTCCTGTTCGCTCCCGAGAATTATGGTAACGTATTCTTCCTTATGGGGTTCTTCGTTCTTTCAAGTTTCATGATCATTCTCCTTTCATACAGAAATCCTGTGAAACCCGACAGAACGATACCTGTGATGGATGCGGTGAAGAACCTCAAGGTTATTTTCAAGGATAGGAAATTTCTTCTTGTTTTGCTCATCTTTTCCGGCTGCTGGTTCATGCTCTACACCCGTAAACCGTTCACACCTTTATATATGATCGATTTTGATATACTTCCAGTCTGGTTTATTCCTATACTCGCCGCCCTGAATCCAGGGACAATTATCCTGTTGGGCCAGGTATGGGCCTATTTCATTAGAGATCGTGAGATCGATTCCTTGAAGCTGCTGATAGTTGGAGTTTTCATAATATCCGCAGGTTTCTTCATGATGGGTATAACACTGAATCCGGTCTTGTTCATTGCTGGTATCATAATCCTATCATTTGGTGAGATGGTTTCATATCCAGCTTTTCTCAGCTATGTATCGAAGATACCTCCCAAAGAAGAACGCTCTATTTACATGGGATATTCCTTCATACCATTGGCGATCGCTGGGATTACAGCACCCATAGCTGGTGGATTTCTATATTACCAGATAGCAGAGAAAATGGGAATGGGAAGACTTTTCTGGGCGATCATCGCATGCATAGGGTTGTTGGCAGCATCTGCCTTCATACATTTTGACAGGCGATTCAATAAAAAGGAAAGAAGATCCAAGGTACCTGCGAATGCTCCGATGTTGCTCATTCCGGTGATCATCATTTTCGCTTTTGCCCTCGGACCGGACCCGTTCTATCGTGGATCTATGACCGGGGAAGATGAATTGGATGAAGAAAACTGGATATTTAACAACCAAACCGAAACCTTCGGTGGGGATTTGAATGAATTTGAATCTACAAATCACTTGATATCATCTCAGGATATGGGTATTGAATCTATCGCTTTGAAACTTGTTTGGTCAGATGAAGATGATATCAGACGATTAAGAAGGTATGAGAACAGTGGAGATTCTTTTTCGGCCAAGATCATAGTGGAAAACAGTAAAGTGGATCAGAAAGAGTATACAAATGTTCATGGTGATCCGGGTACAATAGAGTTAGAATATCGTCCCACCAACATGATCTATGAAGTAGTAATTGAGATTACCCTGATGGAATGTGGAGATCTACATGCAGTTATTGGTAGTGAGTTCCTAACTATCGAAGATACTTCAAATTCATATCAACTTGAGGTCTCCGTATCTTACATGGAACTGGAAACTCGGCTATGAATAGAAAACGACAATTATTGATATGCTCATATAGACCCGCCCGGATTTTCTCAGGTAGAAAATGATATGTTGATATTCGAAAATCTGACACCATCAAACGTTGACATATTGGGTGTCAGACCTTGTGAAAATCAGCTAATAGATGAATATTTGGAGATCTTCACGGTCCGGGCGTGCCCACTATCTTCATTTACAATTAATAAAAATCGTTAGTGGGCCCGCCCGGATATTTGACCAAAGGTGCGGATAAATGCCGAGAAACTCCTTTGGTCATACCAATGCTTAGCTATAGTTTAGATCGGGCGGGTACAATTGAACATTAATTACAACCCACCATTTTTCCTCAATATATAGATTAAAAAAATGGTGGGCCCGCCCGGAGGTTTCAAAAACTTGGTTTTTGAAAGCCGCGACTAATTCAACTGGAATTAGTCAAGCGTTTTCGAATCCGGGATAGGCCCATTCGAAATTAAACAGTTAGAATATGAGAATGGGCCCGCCCGGATTCGAACCGGGGACCTCCGCCGTGTGAAGGCGACGTCATAACCAGCTAGACCACAGGCCCAAACCTTGGGAAACCGTTGAAGGATAATAGAGATATAAACCTTGCTGAGATCGAACAACAGGAAGCCATGCAGGGGCAACATATTATAGATAGTTCGTGATATTATACCCCCGAACAATGGAAGGAGGGGTACCATGTCAGATATAAGGGAGATAATTACACAGGATCAAGGCTGGATCAAGAGGATCCAGGCTTCTCTTCCGGGTTACAAGAAGTACCGCAATTGTGAAGATCTAAGGGCTGCGGACAGCCTGTTGAGACAGGATCTGTCAACAAGATTGGAGGGAGTAGAGGAGCAGGTCAAAGCAAGTAGAAACGAGTTATCGAGGTCCATGGAGATGGACCTGCTCAACATCATCGGTGAATTGGTAAACCTCTCCCACAGGATTACGGAGAAAGTGAGACATGCACAGCAGGGCTACTCTCCATGGATATCCGGTGACGTGAGGATAGAGGAGGCCGAGCTGAACAGACTATATGAATTCGATCTATCACTATTCGAGGAGATCAAAAAACTCAAAGAGGAAGCGGATGGATTGAGAGGTTCATGTCAAACAGGATCATCTGACAGAAGGGATAAGATCGGATCCCTGAAGGACTCCATAATGGCATTTGAGAATATTTTCAACGGAAGGATCAGAAAGATAACAGAGGTCGCACAGAAATGAAGAGGTGGTTAAAATGGGATTGATCGATAAGCTAAAAGGTGATAATCCGAGCGTGGTGGGAGGATCCACCTATAACTGGGATAATAAAGGCGGGGATGTTATCTACAAGATACCAAAGAACATCGTTTGGAACGACAATGTGGTCGTCAGGGAGGATGAATATGCGATCTTCTTCAGGGATGGAAAGGCTCTAAAGGTATTCGATAGGCCTGGAAGATTCGCACTGACAACCCAGAATATCGCAACCTGGGGAATTGCGGATAGATTCCAGAACCTGACCGGGATAAGGCAGATAGGTGAGATATATTACCTTCAGAAAAGGGAGATGAGAGGAAAATTCGGAACAAAAGAGCCGATAACCTTCAGGGATACTGATTTCGGGATGGTAAGGGTGAGGGTATTCGGTCAGTATGCATACAAGGTAACAGATCCCCTTCTATTCATAACCCAGTTCATAGGTACGGAAAATCTAGGTACAACTGCCCAGATAATCGATTGGTTCAGGGACCAGATCGTAATGTCATTGAATGACATACTGGGAGAGTTGAAAAGAGACAAGAACATGGGCATAATCGACGTAGCCGCATATCTGGAGGAGATCGAGCAGATCGTACTTTCAAGGATAACGGATGATACGGGAAGATACGGGGTGGAGATCACCAAGATAACAGGGCTCAATTTCAACCTTCCGGAAAAGATACAGGAGGCGGTTGATAAAAGAGGGG
>JAUVLN010000217.1 GCA_030600725.1 Thermoplasmatota archaeon
AAGGAAGGCAAATCATCTCAGGATGTAAAGTTAAAGATAATCGTGGAGATGTTGAACGATGCCCAGCCCATTGAGGCAAAATACATAGGAAGATTGCTTGCGGCAAATATGAGATTGGGTATTTCAACGATGACCATGATAGATTCTCTTGCGTACCTATTCAATAAAGATATCGACATCGCTTACGAGAAACTCTCATTGATGGACCTGGAAGAGGTCGGAAACAGATACGTCAAGGAGATGAGATCACATAGGACAAAGCCAATTTATGAACTGACCGATCTGCTGTCGAAAAAGAAGGGCAGCCCAATCGATCCATCCTTGAGGGAAGACGCTCTGAAGATCGTTCAAGAGGTCCGAATAAATATCTCTGAACTGAGGAATACTATCGAAAGAGCATACAACGTACATCCAGACCTTGCTCTAATAGCAAGATCCATGGCCAGAGATGGTCCTGAAAAGGTCAGGGATATCCGTGTGAGGCCGGGGGTTCCGCTGAGATCAATGCTTGGTGAGAGATCGCGTTCAATAGGGGATATACTGGATAAGATGGGGGGAAGATGCGCTTTCGAATACAAATATGACGGGCTCAGGATCCAGGCGCATATGATGAGGAAAGACGGAGATATAGACATTAATCTTTTCTCAAGGCAGCTGGAGGATATAACGAAACAATATCCCGACATTGTCGATGTTCTCAAGAAAACGTTTGCGGGAGATGATTGCATTGTGGAGGGAGAATGTGTACCGGTGGATCAGAAGACAGGTGCATTACTTCCATTTCAGATCATCTCCCGGAGAAGGGGGAGGAAATACGATCTGAAGAATAAGATAGATGAGGTGCCTGTACAATTGGTTTTATTCGACTGCATGATGTTTGACGGCGAAGATCAAACCCTTAGGCCATTTCCGGAAAGAAGAACGGTACTTTCCAGAGCTTTCACCGGCATATCGGAAGGACTTGATCCAACAGGGGGTTTGAGCCTTTCCAGATTGGAGATGATCGAGGATATCGAAGGGGGAGAAAAGTTCTTCGTGCAGGCTCTGGAGAACGGCTGTGAGGGGGTCATGGCCAAATCCATAACCGAAACATCTTTTTATCAGGCCGGGAAAAGAGGATGGAACTGGATCAAGTTCAAGAGGGATTACAGGTCGGAACTTAGTGATACCCTGGATCTTGTCGTGGTGGGTGGTTACCACGGAAGCGGAAAGAGAAAGGGTTTCTACGGAGCCCTTTTGATGGGGGTATTCAACGAGAATGAGGGTAGATATGAGACACTGTGCAAACTGGGCACGGGATTCACCGATGATATACTTTCAAAACTTCTTGACAGGCTGGAACCCTTGAAAACCGATGGCCCTCCCGTAGATCTCTTTGCCAGGATGGAAGCCGATGTTTACTTTCAACCACATGTCGTGCTCGAGGTCGTGGGAGCGGAGATATCATATTCTCCAATTCATACTGCTGGGTGGGAGTCCTCAAGGGATGATACCGGATATGCCCTGCGTTTTCCGAGGTTCACGGGGAGGTTCAGAGATGACAAGGGGCCGGAGCAGGCTACAACCGTATCGGAAGTGAACAGGTTGTATGGGCTGCAGAACAAGAGGTCCCGGTGAGTCGCTATTTGATCAACTTGATCAATCTGGGCATGAACCTGGGTATCAACATCAGAAGGCTCGGGTTTTCCCTTAAAATTGCAGCACCCAATTCAACGGGCCTATCTATATCCCCTTTTTCATTTATCAAAGAGAGTATCCTCTTCTTCCGTAACCTGTCTATCAACATATCTATCTCCCTGTCGGATATATCATCGATAATAGAGCGGATCAGGTTGGACCTCATCAGCTCCCTTCCGTTTCCTTTCGTCCAATTTGCCTGAAATCGTTCGATCGTATTATAAGAGAGATCTCCCGATCCACTCACCTCATCGAATAGGTCCTTGCATGCCAATAGGCCCGGGTAGATACCTCCTCCGCTTGTGGCCTTTGCCATCGCCGCGGAGTCCCCCAATAGGACGCCGTTCTCGGCACAGATCCTATTCGGAACACCGATCGGTATGGGGCTTATGGTCATTGAAATTGGTTTGAAGGCGATCCTGTCTTCCTTTGATCCAATGAAGGTAATAAGCCTGGGATCATTTAGGAAATTATCGAACTTCTCCCTGATGTCTCCTCCCGTTGTGGTTGATAATCCCAGTTTGATCCGATTCTTATTACCATTGGGGATATACCAGGCGAATAATCCCTTGGCGGTTTTTTCACCCACGAAAACGCCGACGATATCCCGGGGAGGATCCCTAGCTCCTTTGATGATCCCTTCAACGCTGATGCCATTAAGGATACTTCCGGGTTTTTGGATCCCCAACGCCCTCCTTGTTACCGAGCCCGTTCCATCACAACCGATGATGGTCTTTCCGGTAAATATCCGTTCACCAGAAAGACCGATCGTTCTCACCTTCCAACCTTCAGGTGATCGGACGATCTCAACCACCTTATGGCCCAAAAAAGGTTCAACTCCTTTTTCCAGGGCGAGGAAGAATAGTCTCCTATCGAATAGGGCCCTGTCAATTGAAAAGGCCTTGGGTTTTTTCCCACGAAGTTCAAGAATGGATCCGGATGGAGAGAAAACATCCGCACCTTTTATCTCGTTCAATATGATGTCCTGACCGATCTTATCAATACCTTCCAGCTTGAAAACCCCGGGGTTGACGAGCCCGGCACATTTCAAGGGAAAACCTACTATTGATCGGCTATCGATCATTACAGCATTCAGATCCTGAGATGCCGCAAGGTAGGAAGCGTACGAACCGATCGGTCCAGCTCCAACGATGATAACATCCCTGATAACGGATACCATGTATCACCGTATGGTGGCATATGGATTAAACTTTTCACGGAACGGATAATATATGGTCCAAGACGCAACTTATGATACTATTGTACGTCTTGTCCATATAGATTACGCTCGATAGATTATAAGTCCAATAGATTATGTTAGCAACTATAATATCAAATGGAGGCGATCGAGAAAAATGGTGGCCCGGGATGCTTGAAGGAGACATAGGAAATGATATTCTCATTCGGGGAGCACATATCATCCTACCTGGGAAGAACGAACCGGTTTTGGGAGATCTCGTGATAATAGATGGTATTATCGAGGATATCCGCATGGGAGGTGAGATCGGGTCAAGGAGGGTACGTGGACTTGAGACGATCGATGCGGAAGGCAGTGTGATCTCCCCACCATTCTTCGATGGTCATATGCATTTCTATCAATGGAGCATATCCTCTTCATGTGTGGATCTATCCGGATGCAGGAGCATTAAAAGCGCATTCTCCATACTGAAGGAGGTGGAGGGGGGCAAGATCGAGAATCAAATGTTCTCTGGAACGGGATCATTGATCGGTGTAGATCTGGACGACTCTTTATTCTCCGTTCCAGGAGAGATCGATGTAAGAAACCTGAATGACATGTTTCCGGATACTCCGGTGCTGATCAGGAGGATATGTGGACATAAGGCGTATGCAAACAATACTGCGTTGGATCTCCTCGATATATCCGATGATGTGAGGGGAAAGGGCATCCTCTGCGAAGAGGATGCGATGTCATCTCTCTCCCATCTCTCTCCAGGGGGTAAACAGCTAGAGAAGATCCTGAAAGAGGGTAGAGATAAGCTATACGCAATGGGAGTGATCGGCGGAGTGGAGATCATAAAGGAGGAGGATATCAACTCTTTCCAGGAGAGTTATCTGGGGATGGGTGGGGGATTGAGATTGATTCTGTCCATTGTGGGGGATAACAACAAAAGAACAGGTGTTCTGAAAAATATGGATCTTTCATGGTCCGATCCCCCACAGGTGGAGATCAGCATAGATTCACCACCTCCGATAATATTTTCAAAATTGTTTTCAGACGGATCTATAGGGGCTGGTACCGCCTCCTTCTACGAACGTTATAAGGATGGCACCAGGGTAGATCCGATAATGTCAAAAGCGGAACTATCGTCACTATTGGGAGAGTGTTCCGATAAGGGACTTATACCAATGATACATGCCATCGGCGATATGGCGATATCGGAGGTTGTGGACGTTGTCGATGGTGATCAATGTGTACGAATAGAACATGCAGAGGGTTGTGATAGAAATATGATCGGCAGGATCGAAAAGAAGGAGATCGCCCTCTGCGTTCAACCGAATTTTCGTAGAAGATGGGGGGGGAAAGGTTCGATGTATGAGAAAAAACTGGGGGTAAGGGGGATCTCATTGAACCCGATAGAGGATCTTTTCAATTCCGATATACCAATATGTTTC
>JAUVLN010000164.1 GCA_030600725.1 Thermoplasmatota archaeon
CCCCTCCATTGTCCTCCTGACCCCCAGTTCTATGACCCCGTCGGATAGGAAGTTCTCGTTCTCCTTCAGCAGGTACTGCCCGCTCCTTGGCATCTCCTTGAGTATGAAGGAGGTGAGTCCGGCATCGCGTAGGAGTTTGAAGAAATAGTATATCCTCATCCTCATGAGCTGCTCGTTATCCAGCTTTGTGAGGGTGTAGAGCGCATTGAGGGAATCGAGAGCGAACACACAGAACGAGTCCCCCCTCTCCTCTTTGGTTGAGATGATGAGCTTCTCCGTAAGCTCCATGAAATCCGTGTTCTCGGACTCCTCCCTGTACATCTCACGGGTCCTGTTGTAATCCGCGATGAAGATGCGATCGTTGGGTTTTATCCCTATGGACTTCAGGTTCTTTAAAAGGGATTCCTTTGTTTCCTCTATCGTGGCGTAGAGGCCGATCTTCCCTGGATTGTTATCGAGGTATTTCGACATCATCGAGTAGGTGAAGGTGGATTTCATGGCTCCCGTGTAACCTTCCACCATGATGATCATGTTCTCGTAATTGTTCGTCTTGAATATCTTTCCCAGTCCTTTGATAGTATTCTGGAACATTGCATCACATCCTCCAGTAAGGTAATACTCGTTTGAGCGTCTGAACCATCGTATTCCTATTAGATATATCTATCGGAATCCGTAGGTTCATATTATATTTTTTTCCTTGACTATCAGTAGATGATATATTCGATCACCTCATTCGGGATGGTGTGAAATCGGTATCCACAGACCTGATGATCGGGATAATGGCGATACTGTCCCTCCTGTTACTCGTGATAGGGTGCCTACTATCTCCCGAGATATTCTGGGATGGTTTCGTGTGGAAATATTTCTGGGGGCCGATCGTCTCGGATGCGGGAGGGACGGATGAGGTCACATCCTCCTACAACTGGATCGATACCCTCACCTATGGATCAATACTTGCGATATCCGTTTATTACATCCATCGCCTGTTTAAAAAACTGGACCTTCGTGTGGGCCTCCCTTTCTTCATTGCCGTATCCCCCGTGATACTCCTGGGCCCATCTCTAAGGGTTCTGGAGGACATGGAGCTATTCAACGAGCCCATCCAATATATCTTCATCTCACCGATGATCTACATATTTCTGGGCATCTCCACATTGATGACACTTCTATTTTCCGTGTGGATCGAGAGAAAATGGCCAGGGAGTGGATCGTATCAGAGGATTGCCGTGGGGCTTTTCCTGCTCATGCCGGGTCTTGTTATCTCCCTGCTACTTGAGATGGACCATAGTTGGTGGAATGGCCCTCCCTCATTCCTGATCTTCATGTTGATCTCGGCCTTCATCTCATTCTGTACTGCCCTCTCCGGTCGGATCCGGCGGTACGAATGGATACTCCTCATCTTCTGGTCGGAGGTTGTTCTATTCGTATCGGTCTTTTTCGGATGGTGGATGACAGGATCCGATTTCTACGAACATTATGTCAATATAACGGGCGATGTTCCGCAGGAGAACATCCTGGGTGCGGTGATCATCCTTGGGCTGATGCTGTTTGCCCTTTCCATCATTACAGGGGTATTGTGGTACCTCTCCGGGAAGTACGAAAAGATAGGTGGGATATTTAGCGGTGTGAACATAATGATACTGGGAGGCCATATGCTCGATGCATCCGCCACCTATATTGGGATAGATCATTATGGTTATGTCGAGAAGCATAAACTGCCCACCATCCTCATCGAGTATTCAGGGACAGCTGCGGTGATGTATCCACTGAAGCTCCTGTTCATAATACCTGCATTGTACCTGATGGATGTCGTGATGGAGGGTGAGACCCGCAGGGATATTCATATGATGGCCCTTGTGAAACTTACGATATTGATACTGGGATTCGCACCCGGAAGCAGGGATCTGCTCAGATTGATGCTGGGTGTTTGACAAAAAATGAGAAAGGGCGCAGACCCCACATCCGCGCCCTGTGTGGGACAACCACTGCCGATAATGGCGTTGAGATATGGCGGTCGTCCCACTGGATGGATTTAGCCAATTGAATATTCATATCCATGGTATTAATACTATTTTGCTCATGTGTAAGATGAGCTATGATCAGGTAGTTGACGGCCCGCTCAGGGTTTCAAGGAGGATCTGTCCATATTTCTCAACTCTGGATCGTCCCATCCCCGGTATCTCCATCAGGTCATCGATATCTGTGATATCCAGGTTCACCATCTTGACCAGGCTTCTGTTCGTCGCCACACAGTAAGGGGGGACGCCTTCCTCCCGGGCTATCCTGTTCCTCTCATCTCTCAGCAGATCGAAGAGGCTCATGTCCGAGGGGTACTCCACCTGTTTTGAGGGGAGGGGCCAGGGTATACGCGCATCTATCCCTTTTCTGGATCTGATCGCCTTCTCTCCCGACCGGGTAAGCACCAATCGAGGGAAATCTGGCTCGATCACCTCCAACATACCCATCCTGATCAATGATTCCAGAAAATCCATGATCTCATCCAGGGAGAGAAGATATAACCTCCCGAAGGATTCACATATCTCCGGATCCATTGAAAAGAGGGCTCCTCTGTCCCTACCCTTCAGTATCCTGGAGAGTTTGCCCTTCCCGATACCTTTTTCAAAATGCTGGCATAAAACGAGGATGATCCTCGATACCGTGTCCTCGAAGTCCTTTTCGATGACGTAATCCAGAAGATCCTCGTCACCTATTACACTGGTTTCCATTTCAATTCCTCCGTTCATTCTATGTATATACCGTCCCGAACGGTGCTGGACGGCATTCAAACACAACCTCACAGTGATTATATAAATATGAACTTGGGATGAGTAAATCAAAGTGAGGGCAAATGATGGAACACACCTAGGGTGTGTCCTTTCTGAAAGTATTCCCGGATAGAACAAGGTCCTCGATCTTCCATATGGCAACAAGGGTGAAGAAGAGGCCCAGCATTATCACGACCCCCCATATGATATGGGTATAGCTTACCACCGTCATGATGAATCCTGCGATGACCACACCCACGAAGATGCAGAGGAATGATCTGAACCTGTTGAGCTTTAGCAGATAGGCCACCAGCGTCCCGGTCCAGGCTCCTGTAACAGGGAAAGGAACGGCAACGAACAGGATGAGGCCTATATCCCCCCATACCTGCAGTTTCCTCTCACCCTTGGCCCTGGTCCTCCTGAATAACCATTCGAAGAACCGTTCGAATATGGACCATCTCCTTAGGAACTTCTCGACATGTCGAAAGAGGATCATGATGAATGGTACGGGGAGCAGATTGCCGATTATGGACAGGGTCATGGCCAATGCCCATGGGAAACCAAATACCCTGATCGCTGCGGGCATTGCCCCTCTCAATTCGATAAAAGGCAGCATGGAGATCCCGATGATCGTTATGATCTGGCCCCACAGCGGAAGGCCGACAAACGATTCCAGGAGTCCATCGGCAATGGATGACATCTTTCACCCCTCGAAGAGCCTTTCGGTCATCCAATTCGAGTCGAAAGGTATCAGATCCCCGTATTCCTGTCCGGTACCCACGAAAAGGATAGGTTTCCCGATCGTATACGCAATGGACAATGCGGCTCCACCCTTTGCATCGGTATCTATCTTGGTCAGGATAACCCCGTCGATCCCGACGGTCTCATCGAATTTCTGAGCCTGGATGACGGCGTCATTCCCCGCAAGGGAATCCCCGACGAAGACTATCATGTCCGGTTTGGCAACCCCTTTGATCTTCTTCATCTCATCCATTAGGTTGATATTGGTCTGCATCCGGCCGGCGGTGTCAAGAAGGATGACATCTTTCTTCCGTGCACGGGCATGTTCCAGGGCATCGTAGGCGACAGCGGCGGGATCGGAGTTCGCCTTGTGTTTGATCACCTTCAATCCCAGGTTGTCCCCGTGTTTGGATAGCTGCTCTATCGCACCCGCCCTGAAGGTGTCCCCGGCGACAAGAACACATGATACCCCCTCCTTCTTCAACCTGTGGCCTATCTTCCCTATTACCGTGGTCTTACCGGTCCCGTTGACACCGACAAACATCACAACCACGGGTTTCTCATGATTTTCAATGAACTCGTCGAAATCGATACGCTCGATATTGAGGACCCTCTTGATCGATCTTCTCAGGGCCTGCTCGATCAGTTCATCTATGTCGGTCTTCCTTCCCACTTTTATTCCCGTCAATTCATCTATCATAAAGCTCTTGATCCTCTCCACCACAGGTTGGGCGACATCGGATTCCAGTAGTGCCAATTCCAGATCGAACAATGAATTGTCCAGATCCTTCTCCGTTATCTTTTTGGAGAAGATACCGCCCTGTTCATCAACGAGGGAACCCTGGACCTTCAGAATATCATCACCTTTGAGCCCAGATTCCGTCACGGCCGAGTCCAGTGTGATCCCTTTTTCCCCCTCCCTGTTCACCTTGGGCCCTTGATCCTCCCTCTCCTTCTTCCTCTCTTTTCTCGCGAAGACCTTCTTGAAGAACTTACTCTCCTTCTTCCCTTTCCTTTTGACCCTTCGGTCACTGTAAGGTGATGTGATCCCTTCCCGATCCCTTCCCTTGTCCCCTTCTCCGCCTCCCTTTTTTTCAATATCCTCCTTTGCCTTCTTCTTGAATGAGGAGAGCTTTTCCTTCAGGGACTTGAACATGACGGCCATCCTCCCTAGAACGTCTGGTCAGGGCCCTGACCGGTCCTGAGCTGTTCCTGGTACATACGTTGGGTCCGTTTGGTCAGGTCTCGATATCGGTCCGAGAGCTCCGAGAGGCTATTTTCCAGATTTGAGATGGCATCCTTGATCTTCTCCTTTCGATTGTTGATCCGGGCGATCCCATCACTGGTTTCGACCTCCATATATACCCCCGCCCCCTGGTCTGCGATACATTTTGCACCATTGTTCAACCGGGCCTTGAGAAAGATCATCCCCCCGATCGGGACCATCATCTCCCTTTCGGATCCATTTTCCAGTTCCCCCAGGACCTGTAGGGCGCTGTCATGGTCCAGAACAACACCTTGTAGGTGCATTATCTGTCCTCTGACGCCTTCCATCTGGGATTTAATAAACTCAAGGGACGCCAGCTCCATCTCCATATCCCTTTGGTTGATCTCTTTCTCGGTCATGTACGCCACCCCTCGATCTTCGTGATCCTCCCCACCTGGATCGGTAATGTCATCGTACCGGTCCGGGGGTTTGTGGATGATAAAGGTAGCTTCTAATTAAACTGTTCGTTCTTATGGATCGCACTGATAAAATGTGGTCGGGTCAAGGTCGTAAGCCTCCTTCTGTTAGCCCCGGTTCGTTGCCTTGCCGGGGTTGGCGATATCTGCCTAAGCACTCTACCTTCCGATCCCGGGACGGGTCAATTCGGACATTTGAGCTTGCTCCATGGGAGGTTGGCCGTTTCATCCTATCCACGCCGAAGTCAGGGCCAAACCCATCATACAAATGACGTGGCGGTGTCGTTTCTGCTCCATTGCCTGCGCTCTCGCACATCCAGAAATCCGGATCCCATTGCCCCGAGGAGGGAGGACTTTCCTCAGCGGTGAACCGCCGTCGATCGCCCACCTTCTCCC